>DASVMV010000218.1:0-8841 GCA_036384155.1 Micromonosporaceae bacterium | reverse complement strand
CGTCCCGAGCCGCTGCGGCGGCGGCCGGCGTAGCCGATCGGGCCGTCGATTCGGTGACCAAACGGGGGGCCAACTGCTCGAGTTCGGCATGCAGCCGGCGGCGCAGCGTGTTGAGGGCCCGGAAGGTCTGGCTCTTGACCGTGCCGGTGGAGATGTTGAGCAGAGCCGCTGTCTGGGTTTCCGAGAGGTCTTCATAGAACCGCAGCACGAGCACCGCCCGCTGGCGGGCCGGCAGCGCCCGTACGTGCCGCCACAGCGCGTCCCGCTCGACCTGCTCGTCGATCCGGTCCGGGGCGGCCCGCTCGGGCAGCACCTCGGTGGGACGTTCCCCGTGCCAACGCCGGCGCCACCAACTTGTCGCCGTGTTGACCAGAACCCGCCGCGCGTACGGCTCAACGGCCCCGATCTCG
Source organism: Micromonosporaceae bacterium (assembly GCA_036384155.1). Classification (GTDB taxonomy): domain Bacteria; phylum Actinomycetota; class Actinomycetes; order Mycobacteriales; family Micromonosporaceae; genus DASVMV01. The sequence continues at coordinate 8,431 of DASVMV010000218.1, read as the reverse complement.
CCCAGTCGCTTCCAGGCCAGGTAGGTCTTCGTGAGCGCGGTCTGCAACAGGTCTTCGGCGGTGGTCCAGTCGCCACAGAGGAGGTAGGCCGTGCGCAACAGGGCGAAGGAGCGGGCCGCGACGAACTCGCGGAACTCCTCTTCCAGGTCGTCCCTGGCCGTCACCGGCGCCTCCCGAAGGTCCCTGCCACCGCAGGCTGACACACGTCACTCCGTGCGGTCCATCACGAGAAGGTGACGAGCTCATCCCAATGTGTGCAGTCGACCTCAGGCGCCGTCGTCCGCCTTGGCTTCGTCAGCCTGCTTGCCCAGCCGGGCCTCCACGGCCTGCGGCTCGTACATTTCTTCGACGACCCGCAGGTAGAGCTCGTTGGGGTTGGGCAGGTACTTGACTTCGCGCAGGGCCTGCTCCTGGCCCGCCGACTCCAGCACGAACGTGCCGTAGTTGAGGGCGCGGGCGATTGGCGACTGTTCGTACTTCATGTCGGTGACCCGGAGCAGCGGCATCATGGCGACCCGCCGGGTGACGATGCCGTTGACGAGCATCACCCGCTTGTTGGTCAGGATGAAGCGGTCGTAGTTCCATTCCCAGAACCGCCAGGCCACCCAGCCCATGACCAGCAGCCACGCGACCACCGCGGCCGTGGTGAGGGTGCCCACCTGCTGCCCCGCAAAGAACCCCGACAGGTAGCCGAGGATGAACGTGGCGAGCACCCCGACGAGGATCGGGACCGCCAGGAAGATCCAGTGCCGCTTCCACTCGCCCCGGTAACGCTCGGTTGGGAAAAGGTAGCGGGCCACGAGCGGCGTCGGCTCGTCTTCCAGCGGCAGCACCCGCCGCGGCCCCTCGGGAACACCGGTCGCATCGGCCTGCAGCCCGGCCAGTTCCTCTTCGGAGATGACCGGGCCGGGGAACGGCGGCGGCTCGTCGGGCCACCCCCCGCCCCGCGGCCGGCCCGGCCCGCTGCCGTAGCCCGCTCCGCCGCCGTAGTCGGGACCCTCGCCGTAGACCGGTCCCTCGGCATACGTCGATCTGTCGGAGTAGTCCGGGCCCTCCCCGAATCCGGGCTCGTCGTCTGGACGGCTGCTCGGGATGGGCTCGGTGTCCCGCTCGCGGCGGCGCCGTTCCTCGTCGTCGGGATCAGGTGGGGGGCCGGCCGGGCTGCCCATGGGCCGCTACGCCACGAGACTGGTGAAGAAGTCGCCGAAGCCCTGAGCAATGTCCATGACGCCAGCGCCGAGCGACTTGACCACTTCCGCGGCGGAGTCCGGCCGGAACGCCACGAAGAAGATCATAAAGGCGATCAGCGCCCAGGTGACGAGCTTCTTCAGCATTCCCGGGCCATCCCCCTCCACACGGCGCCGAGCACGATGCCACAGCCATTTGAGAATAACAGTCAGACGCCGCAGGCCGCATCAAGCGGGGCCATTCTTCCTCCGGCAGGGGGTTGTTACGCCCTACCGGGCAGGTGCGGCGACGGTGCGCCGTACACGAGCTCGGGCGGCAGCCATTCGACCAGGTCCTGTAACGCGAGGTCCTCGGCGAACAGGTAACCGGCGTCGGCCGGCCAGGCGATCGCGTACAGCCACAGGCCGCGAGCCTCACCGACGTACGCGCTGCGGTCCGCGGTGGACTCGACCATCCACAGTGGCGTCGGGTGCCCCGCCGCCTTGATCTTGGCGTGGGGCGGATGGCCGGCCCGCCCGGCCTCCGGCCATCCCATGGCGGCGGCCAGCCGGGCGCCCGGGTCCGGACCCTCGATGCCGGCCAGCCGGGTGCCCAGGCCGACGCCCGGCTCCTCAGCCACCAGCAGGAGGTCTGCCGGGCCGTCGCCGAGCGGTGCGGGTCCACTGCACGCCACCGCGGTGGCCCGTACTCCGGTGCGCTCGTCGCCGGCCCAGGCGACACCGGTCATCGTCCAGCCGGGCAGCAGCGGCCACGGGCACCAGACCGGCACCTGGGGCCGCCCACCGGCGCTCCCCTCGATGACCCGCTCCGTCGCGCTGGCGACGATGTCGGCGCCGATGTGCTCGGCGACGTGCAACGGGGGAACAGGGCCACAGCCGTCGCAGCGCCACTCGCTGTGCATCAGGTCAGGCGGCCGCACCGAGCCACCGCATCGGGGACAACTCACCGAAACGCCCACGCCCCCACGGTCCCCGCGCCAGCTGTCTGGGTCAAGCCGACGGGCGCGATCAGACCGGCGACGGGCTGGCCGGCGTACCGGAATCGGGCGGCGGCCCGGCGTGGGCGCGGACCCAGGCGTGCATGGCGATTCCGCTCGCGACACCGGCGTTGATTGACCGGGTTGACCCGTACTGGGCGATCGAGAACAGCTCGTCGCAGCCAGCGCGGGCCGCCGCGGACAGGCCGGGACCCTCCTGGCCGAAGAGCAGGACGCAACGCCGCGGCAAGGTCACTCTCTCCATCGGGCGAGAGCCGGGCAGGTTGTCGATCCCGACCACGGCCAGTTGATGAGCGTGCGCCCACCCGACCAGGTCGTCGATCGTCTCGTGGTGGCGCACGTGCTGGTAACGGTCGGTGACCATAGCGCCGCGCCGGTTCCACCGCCGCCGACCAACCACGTGCACCTCGGCCGCCAGAAAGGCGTTGGCGTTGCGGACCACCGTGCCGATGTTCAGGTCGTGCTGCCAGTTCTCGATGGCCACGTGGAAGTCGTGCCGGCGGCGGTCGAGGTCGGCCACGATCGCGTCCCGGCGCCAGTAGCGGTACCGATCAACCACGTTGCGCCGGTCGCCGGCCGCCAGCAACTCAGGGTCGTACCACGGCTCGGCCGGCCAGTCGCCCGGCCACGGCCCGACCCCTACGTCCGGTTGCGCGGCGTCGTCGGTCACGGTCTGTAGAGGGTACGGCGTACGAGCGCGGCTCAGGCGAGGCCCAGCGCCCGGCCGAGGGCGGTGAGGAACCGGCGGCCGCCGGCGGCAACGCCCGGCCCAGCGTCCCCGGGACCCACCCGGGCCGCCGTGGACTGGACCCACTGCAGGTACGCCGCCGCGTCGGCCGGATCCGCGCGATCGGCGAGCAGCCGTACGACGGAGCGGCAGCGCGCCAGAACCTCTGTCGGCGGGCAGCCCGTCCCGGCCGGCGCGCGGTCCCGGTCGGTCTCGGCGTAGATGGCTGCGGCCACCGCCCGCACCAGGTCGCTGTCGAAGGAGCGCCCGGCGGCGATGCCGTCGAGGCCGGCGACGGTGTGGGCGACCTGATCCCCCGGGCCACCGGCCGAAGCCGCGATGGCGGCACTGATCACCTGGCCGGGAAGCCGGGTCAGCAGGCGCCACTCCGCGGGCGAATAGGCGGCGGTGACCGACCGGCCGGCGGGGCCGCCCACCGGAGGCCGACCTCCGGCGCCGGGCTCGCTGGACATGGAGACCTCCGCCGCCAGCATAGGCCGTGTTCCGCGTACCGCTGCCGGGAAAGATGCACCCGCGGACCGGCGTCGGCGGTCGGTCAGGCCGGCGACAGCGGCTCGGGAAAGCTGGGCCGCTCGGGGTCGGCTCCGCCGCCCGCCAGCGGGGCGGCGTACTCCCGCTTCGGCACCATCAGCCGGCGCCGGAAGACGCACACCAGCGTGCCGTCCTGCTTGTAGCCCCGGGTCTCGACCGACACCACCCCGCGGTCCGGCTTCGAGCTGGACTCCCGCTTGGCGAGCACGGTCGTTTCGCCGTAGATGGTGTCGCCGTGGAACGTCGGCGCCACGTGCTGCAACGACTCGACCTCGAGGTTGGCGATCGCCTTGCCACTGACATCCGGCACCGACATGCCCAGCAGCAGCGAATAGATGTAGTTGCCCACGACAACGTTGCGCTTGAAATGGGTGGACGTTTCGGCGTAGTGCGCGTCCAGGTGCAGCGGATGGTGGTTCATCGTGAGCAGGCAGAAGAGGTGGTCGTCGTACTCCGTGACGGTTTTGCCCGGCCAGTGCCGGTATACCGCACCGATCTCGAACTCTTCGTAGTAGCGGCCGAACTGCATCCTCACACCCCTCGACTGGCGGCGACGACGTGAGGCACGAGGCCTCACGCGGGGGTACGCCGGACGCAATGAGCGGCGGGGCCCTCCCCGGCACCCGCCGCCCACGCTTGTAAGAAGAATTCTGCCTGACTACTGCGCCCCGTAGAAGAGGGCGGCCAGAGACGGGTGTCACAGTTACTCTTTCGTTAGCTTACGTAACGTGAGAGTTGATCCTGGCGTGACAGACCGTCACCCGAGCCGTCCGGGCAAGTCAGACCCCGCGGTGTTGCTCCATCCGCAGACGTCCAGTCCGGCGCTGGCGTCACGCTCCGTAGCTCACCCGCGTCGCTTTTCGCCCCCCGCGCCGACCCGGGTGTAACGCCAACTGTCGATGCGGACGCAGCGGCGCAACCACCTCGACGGCGGACGTTTCGGCTGCCAGGGTCAGGGAATGCGACAGAGACCGGGAAGGTTTGTCCTTCCGTAAGCCCTTTCTCGGTGATCGGAGAGATCAAATGGCGACCGTTGAGCTGACCGCGGCGAACTTCGACGACGTCACCAGCCAGGACGGCATCGTGCTTGTCGACTTCTGGGCGAGTTGGTGTGGGCCGTGTCTCCGATTTGCCCCCATGTACGAGCGGGCTTCGGAGAAGCACACTGACATCGCCTTCGGCAAGGTGGACACGGAGGCGGAGCAGGAACTGGCCGCCAAGTTCGACATCCGGTCGATTCCGACGATCATGGCTATCCGCGACGGCGTTATCGTGTTCGCCCAGCCCGGAGCGCTGCCGGAGTCGGCACTCGAGTCCCTGATCGAGCAGGTCCGCGCGCTGGACATGGACGAGGTGCGCAAGCAGGTCGCCGCACACCGGCACTGACCAGATCCGCTCTGCGCCGATCCGGCCGGACAGCTGTCCGGCCGGATCGGTCTTTGCGCCCGGGATCCGGCGCGGTGCTCCGATGGGAACCCGCTGGCGGTATGGTCAGCGCTCAAATGGACACCTTGTCGACCCGCGGCCGGGCGGCCCGCTTCCTGGCCAGCGGACTGGGATTCGCGTTGCTGCTGGCCGGCACGGTGTGGGGCCACGACGACGACTTTCCCTTCGGCCCGTTCCGCATGTACGCCGGCTCCAATCCCCCGAACGATCCCGCGCCCGACACGCGCGTCGAAGGCGTCGACCGGACCGGTGCGGTCGTCTCGCTCGACGAGGGCGGCACCGGCATCCGGCGGGCGGAGATCGAGGGCCAGCAGGGGCGGTACGCCGGCGATCCGGCCCTGCTGCGTGAGGTCGCCGCGGCGTACACCGAGCGCCACCCCAGCGCCCCGGATCTGGTGGAGGTGCGCATCGTGATCCGCTGGCACGAGGTTCGGGCGGGTCGACCCACCGGAAAGTACGCCGACGAGACGGTTTTGCGATGGCGAGCGCCGTGACCGGGTTGGGCCGGTGGCTGACCGAGCCGGTGCCCCGTGGCCGGGTCGCCGCCTTCCGGACGTTGGTCTACCTGTTCGCCGCGGCCGACCTGGTCGTCTTCAGTCCCTGGGTGCGCAGCCACGGCGCCATCCCGGGCGAGCTCTACCAGCCGCTGTTGGTCGGGCGCATGCTGCCGCTGCCGACGCCCACGCCGCTGCTGGTCGAATTCGTGTTCTGGACACTGCTCGCCGCTTCGCTCGCCGCGGCGACCGGTCGCGCTCCGCGGGCGCTCGGCTGGACGGTCTTCCTGCTCTATTTCGAGTGGATGATCATCGCGATGAGCTACGGCAAGGTGGACCACGACCGCTTCGCCTATCTCGTCGCGCTCGCCGTCCTCCCGACCGCGGGTCGGGCGCGGCACGGCGACGCCACCCGCACGGAGGCCGGCGGCTGGGCGCTGCGGATGACGCAGATCGCGGTGGTCTGTACCTACTTCCTCGCGGCCTGGGCCAAGTTGCGTTTCGGCGGGTTGGGATGGATGACCGGCTCGGTCCTCGCCCGGGCGATCATCCGCCGCGGCACCGACCTCGCGGATGTCATCGCCCAGGTTCCCTACCTGCTCATCGCGGCGCAGATCGGCATCATCGCCTTCGAACTGCTCAGCCCGCTGATCTTCGTGCTCCGGGGCCGCTGGCGGCTGGCCGCCGTCGGCTTCTTCTACTCCTTCCACCTGGTGACGATCGCCACGATCACCATCTCGTTCGCCCCCCACCTGCTCGCGATCACGAGCTTCCTGCCGCTGGAACGGCTACGGCCCGTGCACCGCATCCAACGGGCGCTGTCCTCCCGCCGGCACGGCCGTCCTCCGACGCCTGCGGCGGTCGGCGCGCTCGATCAGATGCCAGTGGTCGGGCGGCCGGCCGGGCCGTAACGGCGGTCCCGCTCGGCCTGGGGCAGCGAGCAGGCGGCTGTTCCGCCGGGGAGTCGGTGCCGGTTGCGGGCCACCCAGCGGTACGCCGGCCAGGCCGCTGCGCGAACCGCGCGTGCCCGCAGCACCCTCCCGGCCAGTTGCCAGACCCGGCTGCTGGTGCCGAGCAGGCGGCCGATCGCATCCGGCCCGGCAGCCCGTACGCCGTCGGCACCGATCCACTGGACGGCGTCTTCGCACTCCGCGGCGGTGAGACCCAGGGCGTCCAGGTCGGCGAACTGCCAGGGCAGCACCCGTGCCTCGGTCGGGATCCGACCCTCGATGAACTCGGCGCAACGGGTGCAGAACGCGCAGTCGCCGTCGTACACGAAGGTCGGTCTCATGGCTTCATCCTGCCCGACACGCCGGGCTGTCGGGTTGCGCACCCCCTCGTACGTGTGTTCGAATGCTCGTCATGCGCTGGAACAACCTCGCCGCTCCCCCGGACGAGGGGGTTCCCGATCGGGCAGCGCCAGCGGCTCAACCCCTGCCGCTGGCGCTGCCCGGCGCCACGGTCCGCACCTTCGACACGCCCGGCTTCACCGGGATGACGTTCTATGAAGTACGCGCTAAGTCGATCATCAACCGGGTGCCGGGCGCCTCCCGCGTCCCCTTCGAGTGGACGATCAACCCGTATCGCGGATGCAGTCATGCATGTCGATATTGCTTTGCCCGCAATACGCACAGTTATCTCGACCTCGACACCGGGCTGGACTTCGACCGCAAGGTGGTTGTCAAGGTAAACGCCGGTGAGCTGCTGCGGCGCGAGTTGGCGGCGCCGAAATGGCAGGGCGCCCACATCGCGATGGGCACCAATGTCGACTGCTACCAGCGGGCCGAGGGTCGCTACCGGCTGATGCCGCAGATCATTGCCGCGCTGCGTGACTTCGCCAACCCCTTCTCGATCCTCACCAAGGGCACGCTGATCCTGCGTGACCTGCCGCTGCTGCGCCAGGCCGCCCAGGTGACCCGGGTCGGGCTCTCGTTCTCGGTCGGCTTCGTCGACGACACGCTGTGGCGCAGTGTCGAAGCCGGTACGCCGAGCCCGCGCCGCCGGCTGGACGCCGTACGGGCGCTCACCGACGCCGGCTTCGACGTCGGTGTCCTGATGGCGCCGGTCCTGCCCGGCCTCACCGACTCCGACGAGTCGATCGACGCCACCGTCGCGGGGATCGCCGCCGCCGGCGCGGCCAGCGTGACCCCACTCGCGCTGCACCTGCGTCCCGGTGCCCGGGAGTGGTACGCCGCATGGCTGGCACGTGAGTTTCCCCAGCTGATTCCGCGCTACCGGGAGCTGTTCCGCGGTGGTTCGTACCTTCCGCAGAGCTACCAGCGGGAGGTCGCGGCCCGGGTACGGATGGCCGCCCGCCGGCACGGGCTGCACCGCGCCGAGCCGGGCGCCGCCCGGCAGGTGTCCCCGCCCGCGCCGTCGCCGGCCGCCGAGCAGCTCACTCTGCTGTAGCGGCGCCGGGTGGCTACAGTTCCGGAGTGCGTACCGCTCAGCAGATCCTCGCCGACGCGGCCGTGATCGCCGTCGTCGGCGCGTCCCGCGATCCCGGCAAGCCGGCCCACACCGTTCCGGCGCAGATGCAGCGACATGGCTGGCGGATCATCCCGGTCAACCCGCACGCCGACGAGATCCTCGGCGAGAAGGTCTACCGGTCCCTGGCCGACGTCCCGCACCCGGTCGACCTGGTCAACGTGTTCCGGCCGTCCCGCGCTGCCGCCGAGGTCGTACGAGAGGCGGTTGCGGTCGGTGCGCCCGCGGTGTGGCTGCAACTTGGCATCACGTCGCCGGAGGCGCGGCGGATCGCGGAGGAGGCCGGCATGGACTACGTCGAAGACCGCTGCCTGGCCGTGGAGCGCGCGGTCGCCGGGCTGACCCGTCGTACGGACTAGGGAGTCCTTCCTTCGCCCGCGGCGGCACGGCCGGTCGGGCTGGCGCGGGTACGCTTTCCCGGGTTTGCCCGACGACAAGCAGGGAGCCGACGATCGTGAGCAACCAGGTGCAGGGCCGGCCCACCGGCACGTCGACCACCAAGGCGGAGCGGCGGGCGGCCGCGGCCCGCGCCGCAGCCGC
>DASVMV010000217.1:0-11438 GCA_036384155.1 Micromonosporaceae bacterium | reverse complement strand
AGTACTCGGGCGAGCGCAAGGAGATCCGCCCGGTGACGATCGCGACGTACCAGGTGCTGACCACGCGGCGCGGCGGCGCTTTCGCCCACCTGGACCTATTCGGCGCCCGGGACTGGGGCCTGGTCATTTACGACGAGGTGCACCTGCTGCCGGCGCCGATCTTCCGGTTCACCGCCGACCTGCAGGCCCGCCGCCGGCTCGGCCTGACCGCCACGCTCGTCCGCGAGGACGGCCGGGAGGGCGACGTCTTCAGCCTGATCGGCCCAAAGCGGTACGACGCGCCGTGGAAGGACATCGAATCGCAGGGCTGGATCGCCCCGGCCGACTGCACCGAGGTACGGGTGACGCTGACCGACGCCGAGCGGATGGCGTACGCGACGGCCGAGCCGGAGGAGCGGTACCGGGTGGCCGCGACCGCCCGCACCAAGCTGCCGGTCGTCCGAAAGCTTGTCGACCGGCATCGGGGCGACCAGGTGCTGGTGATCGGCGGGTACATCGACCAGCTGCACGAGCTGGGTGAGTTCCTCGACGCGCCGATCGTGCAGGGCGCGACCACGAACCGGGAACGGGAGCGGCTCTTCGACGCCTTCCGCGCCGGCGAGCTGAAAACGCTGGTGATCTCGAAGGTCGGCAACTTCTCCATCGACCTGCCCGAGGCGGCCGTGGCGATCCAGGTGTCCGGCACGTTCGGCTCGCGCCAGGAGGAGGCGCAGCGGCTCGGCCGGGTGCTCCGGCCGAAGGCCGACCGCCGGCAGGCGCACTTCTACACGGTCGTCTCCCGGGACACGATCGACACCGAGTACGCCGCGCACCGGCAACGCTTCCTCGCCGAGCAGGGGTACGCCTACACGATCGTCGACGCCGACGACGTGCTCGGCCCGCCGCTGCCCACCGTGGACTGAGCGCGCACCCGGGCGGCGATCCGGCCGACCAGGGAATCATCCCGCTCCACCGCCGGAAGCGGCCGCACCGGCCACTCCTGTCCTTCGAAGCTGATCACGACCGGCGGCGGTAAATCGGGCAGCAGGCGTACCCGCACCTCGCCGAACGGGGTCATCCAGCGCAGCGGCCCGGGCCGCTTGGGATCGACGTCGTATCCGCTGAAATCGCGCCATCGCTCGTTCCACCGCCGCCAGTTGAAACAGGAGCAGACCCAGTTGGACAGGACCGGCAGGTCGTCCTGCGCCACCGCGAGGTCGTACCGTTGCGTGCGGATGGGCACGCCATGCAGCAGCGCGGCCAGCTCGCCGTCGATGACATAGCGCAGGCCGGCCGCCCGGCGCAGGAGGAATCCCAGATTCGTCAGGTGGCTCGCCACCGCCTCGCGCGCGGAACAGCCGCTCGATCACGGTTGTCGTGGGGGCGGCCAGGCCCTGCTCGAAGCGGGACACGCACTGCTGGGTCGTCGCGGCGCGGCGAGCCAGCCGTCGTTGGGTCCACCCGACCCGTTCCCGCTCCAGCCGCAGCAGTCGGCCCATCCGCCGGGCGAGAGTTCCATCCGCCACGACCTGATCGTGGACGGCGCACCACGGGCATGCCAGCCCGCGATCCCGAAACTGTGGATAAACCCCCGATCGGGGGCTATCTGTTCGCGGCGCACAGCGAATTTGCTGTTGCTACAGCAAATTCGCTGTGGGCGTGATTCGCTTACTTGCCTCCGGCAGGCCGGGTTCGCCCGCGGGCTCGGGACGCGCCTACTCGGGCACCTCGGGGCCGCCATCGAGCAGCGGGGCGAGCAGATCGCCGTACTGTTCCACCCGCTTCAGCACCTCGGCCGCCGTGTACGGCTTGCTCGCCGGCCGCTTCCCGGCCGCGCCCTCCTCGACCTCGTCCCAGGTCAACGGGGTGGAGATCGCCGGCACCGGTTGGGCGCGCAGCGAGTACGGCGCCACCGTCGTCTTGGCCGCGCTGTTCTGGCTCCAGTCGATGAAAACCTTGCCCGGACGCAGGTTCTTGGCCATCTTCGAGGTGATCGTCTTCGGTGACGCCTTCTCCAACTCCTGGGCGATCCGCTTGGCGTACGCGGAGACGAGGTCCGCGTCCTGGGTGCCGGCGATCGGGCAGCAGAGCTGCATGCCCTTCTTGCCGGACGTTTTCGGATAGCTGTCGACCCGGTCGTCGGCGAGCCGGTCCCGCATCAGCAGCGCCACCCGGCAGCACTGCTGCAGCGCGGCCGGTGCGCCCGGGTCCAGGTCGACCACCATCAGGTCCGGGTGCGTCCCCACCTTCCACTGTGGGGTGTGCAACTCCAGCGCCGCGAGGTTGGCCAGCCACACCAGCGTGGGCAGGTCGTCGGCCACGACGTAGTCGATGGTCTCCCGCTTCTTCGTCGAGCCGGGTGCCGGCAGCGTCTCCACCCGCACCCAGTCCGGCGTCGCGGCCGGCTTGTTCTTCTCGAAGAACGACTTCTCGTCGACGCCGTTCGGGTAGCGGATCCGGGTCAGCGGCCGGTCCTGCAGATGCGGCAGCAACGTCGGGGCCACCCGGGTGTAATAGTCGATCACCTCGCCCTTGGTGAACCCGGCGGCCGGGTAGAGCACCTTGTCGAGATTCGACAGCTCGAGAGACCGTCCCTCCACCTCGACCCGCAGCCGTTGAGCGCTGAGCCGGTTAGCCGCCATCCTCGACCTCCTCCGGCGCCTTGTCCGGCCGCAGCCGCAGGAACCGCGGAAACCGGAGCCGGCCGTCCGGGGTGCGCTGGCCGTACTTAACCTCCACCACGACCTCGGGACGTACCCAGATAGCGCCCCGGGCATCCTCCCGCGGCACGTCGCCGGCGAACGGCGACGCGCCGCCGCGCAGCGGCTCCAGCACGCGCAGCAGGTCCCGCTCGGCCGCCGACCCGATGCCGCCGCCGACCCGACCTCGAAACGCCAGCCGGCCGTCGGGGAGCGGGACCCCGACCAGCAGTCCGCCGATCTTGCGCGCCCCCGGTCGCCAGCCGCCGACCACGAAGTCGCCGGTGACCTCCAGCTTGACCTTGACCCAGTCCGGCGACCGGACGCCCGGGCGGTACGCCGCAGTCCGGCGTTTGGCCACCACGCCCTCCAGGCCGTGTTCGCCGGCCACCGCGTACGTGGTCGGCCCGTCGAGGAACACCGGCGGCACCGTCCAGCGCGGGCCGGCGAGCCCGAGTTCCTCGAGCGCGGCCCGCCGATCCTCGTACGACCGTTCGGTCAGGTCTTCGCCGCGCAGCCCCAGCAGGTCGAAGATCATGTACGTCACCGGCATCGCCGCGGCCAGTCGGGCCGCCCGCGCCCGGTCGCGCACATGCATCCGCTCGGCGAGCGCGGTGAACGACGGAATCCCCTGCTGGCTGAGCACCACCACTTCGCCGTCGAGCACCGCGTCGGGGAGCTGGGCGCCGAGCGCGCTCAACTCGGGGTAGGCCGCCGTGATCTCGGTGCCCGAGCGGGCGTACAGCCGGGTGGTTCCGCCCCTGATGTCGGCAATCGCGCGGACGCCATCCCACTTGAACTCGTAGACCCAGGCCGGCCCGGACGGCAGGCCGGCGGTAACGGCGAGCATCGGCTTGAGCGGCGCGCCGGGCACGTCCCACAGCCTAGATCGGCAGGGAATTCCTCGCGTCTCGTTCGTTCGGATGCAATCCTGGGTTGCACCGGGGAGAGGAGCACGCACATGCGGGCGATCTGGAAGGGCGCGGTGTCGTTCGGCCTGGTGTCCATCGGCGTCAAGCTCTACTCGGCGACCGAGGAAAAGGACATCCGGTTCCACCAGGTACATCGGGAGGATGGCGGGCGGATCCGGTACAAGCGGGTCTGCTCGGTGTGCGGCGAAGAGGTCGGCTACGACGACATCGCCAAGGGCTACGACATCGGCGGCGGTGAGATGGTCATCCTGACCGACGAAGACTTCGCCGAGCTGCCGCTGTCCAGCTCCCGTGCCATCGACGTGCTGGAGTTCGTGCCGGCCGAGCAGGTCGACCCGATCCTCTACAACAAGGCGTACTACCTCGAGCCGGAGGGAACCGCGACCAAGCCGTACGTGCTGCTGCGCGACGCCCTCGAAAACTCGGAGCGGGTCGCGATCGTCAAGGTGGCGCTGCGCCAGCGGGAGCAGCTCGCCACGCTGCGGGTGCGCGAAGGCGTGCTGCTGCTCAACACCATGTTGTGGCCGGACGAGATCCGTAAGCCGGACTTCGGCTTCCTCGACGACGACATCAGCGTACGGCCGCCGGAGCTGGCCATGGCCAGCTCGCTGCTCGACTCGATGGCCGGCGACTTCCAGGCCGACGCCTTCACCGACGACTACCGCGCCGCCCTGCAGGAGGTGATCGACGCCAAGGTCGAGGGCCGCGAGGTGGTGCAGCCGGAGGAGGTTGAAGCGGCGCCGGCCGCCGCGATCGACCTGATGGCCGCGCTGAAGGCGTCGGTCGAGCGGGCTCGGGCGGCCCGGGGCGAGGAGACGGAGCGCGGCGCGGAGCCGACACCGATCACGTCGGCGCGATCGGCACAGAAGGCGGCCAAGGCCGCGGAGAAGAAGGCCGCACCGCGCAAGGCCGCGGCCAAGAAGGCTGCCGGCGAGGAGAAGGCACCAGCCAAGAAGGCGGCGCCCGCGAAGAAGGCAGCGGCCGCGAAGAAGGCCGCGCCGGCCAAGAAAGCGGCCGAGAAGAAGACGGCGGCCAGAAAGGCGGGCCGCAAGTCGGCGTGACCCCGCGGCCCCGCGCGCTCAGCCGAGCCGCTTGGTGGGCCTGACCCGTACGATCACCCGCTGCTCGCCCGGTTTGCGGTACGGATAGGTGTCCTTGCCCAGGTACTTCTTGGCCAGCCGGTCGATGTGCGCGTCGGCACCCTCTTCGACGAGTTCGGCGCTGCCCTTGACCCAGAGCGTCCGGAAGTCGTCGTGCTTGTCCACCACCGAGATGGCCACCGCCGGGTTGCGGACCACGTTGTTGTACTTGACCCGCCCCTTGGCGGTGTTGAAGAGGATGTGCTCGCCGTCGGTGTCGACCCAGACCGGGGTCACGTGCGGCGTGCCGTCTTCGTCGAGCGTCGCCACGTGGGCGAGGTTCGGTTCGTTCAACAGCGCCACGTCGTCGGACGTCAGTTTCGCCATGGTCAAAACCTACCCCGGCCCGCCCCGGCGCCGGTTGAATCGGAGGCGGGCGGGTAGCGGGCCACGCAAGGCGGTCGGCACCGTCCGAGTGAGGAGGCGGGCATGAAGGCGATCGTGTACGAGCGCACCGGCGACCCGTCGGTGCTGCAGGTGGTCGACCGACCGGTGCCGGATCCGGGCCCGGGCGAGGTGCTCGTACGCGTGGCGGTCTCCGGGGTCAACCCGACGGACTGGAAGGTTCGCCAGGGCGACGGCACGGGCGCCCCGCCGCCGGACGGCTGGCAGGTGCCCAACCAGGACGGCGCGGGCGTCGTCGAAGCGGTCGGCACGGGAGTGGACCCGGTGCTGGTCGGCGAGCGGGTGTGGGTCTGGGACGCGGCGTGGCGACGTCAGTGGGGCACGGCCGCCGAATACACCGTCGTGCCGGTGACCCGGGCCAAACGGCTCGGCCCGGCCCCCTTCGATCTGGGGGCGAGTCTGGGCATCCCGTTTCTCACCGCGCACCGCTGCCTGACCATCGGCGAGAACATGCCCGACCACATCGACGTCGGCACGCTCACCGACCGCATCGTCCTGGTGCAGGGCGGCGCGGGCGCGGTGGGCAATGCGGCGATCCAGCTCGCCCGCTGGGCCGACGCCACGGTGATCGCCACCGTCAGCAGCCCGGAGAAGGCCCAACTCGCCGCCGCGGCCGGGGCCACCCACATAATCAACTACCGGCAGCAGGACGTGGTGGCCGAGGTCCGGAAGGTGGCGCGGTACGGCGTGGACGCGATCGTGGAGGTCGCCGCATCCCGCAACGCCGACGCCGACGCACATGTCCTCGGCAACGCCGCCGCGGTGGCGGTGTACGCGGACAACGGCGGCGACGGATCGGTCACCCTGCCGATCCGGCCGCTGATGGTGACCAACGCCCGGTGGCAGTTCGTCCGCACGTACACCACACCGCTCAAGGCGAAGGCGCAGGCGGTGGAGGACGTCTCGACGGCCGCGATCCAGCGCGCGATCCGGGTCGGCGTCGACGCCGGACTGCCCGTGCACTACTACCCGCTGGCGGAGACGGCGGCCGCCCACGCGGCGGTGCAGGACGGGGCGGTCGGCAAGGTCCTGATCACCACCTCGGACATTGAGGCTGGCGCCAGGAGCGAGGGCTAGCGCGGGCCTAGAGCGGCGGTTTGGGCGCCTCCGGCGGGGCTCCTTTCGCCCGCCGCGCGTCGGCCACCGCCACCCCGGTCAGCACGGCCGCCTCGCCGAGGGCAACCTCCAGCAGCGCCCCGCTGAACAGCAGGGGGAACAGGCCGACCAGCGCCACCAGCCCGACGATCCGCGCTGTCGATACCCGCCCGAACACCTCGTACTCGAAGCGGGCCCGGGCGGCCAGGAACAGCGCCGGGCCGGCCAGGATGGCCCCCGTCCAGATGGGCTCGGTGTGGGTATACGCATGGTCGATGTCGAGCTCGTTTCCGACGCTCATGATCACGACGCCGATCACCATGACCAGGTGAGTGTCGGCCGCCGACCGGCCGGCCCGGCCGGGATGCGGCGATGCCGCGATCGCGCTGGCGAGGACCTGGCCGGCACGGTAGAAGTAGATCCGCCAGACCAGCACCGTGGCGGCGATCGCCACCACGAACGCGACCGTACGGCCGAGCGAGAATCCCCCGCTGCTGAAGGTCAGGCCGATCACCAGGATCGACTCGCCCAGCGCGATGAGGAAAAACTGCTGGTACCGCTCGGCGAGGTGGTGGCCGGCGATCTCCCATTGCGGCGTGAGGGACCGCCCGAGGCCCGGCACCGGCCAGCCGAACCGTCCGGCCAGGTATTCGATCGCCAGGGCCGCCGTCCACAGCGAGCCCCGGGGGATGCCCTCGACCAGGCTTCCGGCGATCCACGGGACCGCCGCAAGCCCGAGCCAGCTGAGCATCCGCAGCTTGAGCCGGCGGCGCTCCAGGCCGCGCAGCGCCAGCGCCAGAATGGCCGGGCCCGACATCCGGGTGATCACGTACGCGGTGGCGAACACCTGCGCCTGGTCTGAAAAGGCCCGGGGTAGCGCGACCGCCATGACCATGCTGCCGAACAGGGCCACCACGACCAGGGCCTGGATGACCAGCGACCGCGGGTCGTACCGGCTCGTCGTCCAGGCCACGGCGGACCACAGGAACCACAGGGCGAGCAGCAGGAGCAGCGACTCCGCCAACTCGGAGGCGACGATGCGCCGCAGCGCGCCCTTGTCGAACGAAAGATCGTCGATCATTCGGGCGGAGATCTGGGTCAGCGCGAAGACGTACACCAGGTCGAAGAACAGCTCCAGAAAGGTGGCCCGACCGGGCTCGTCGGTCTCGTGGAGGAGTTCTCGTGGCTCGCCGATGTGCATCTCACCGGCAGTCGTAACACGCCCTCGCGGACGCCGAGCCGAAGACGCCCAAACCCGCCCGCGCAGCCGTCGCTGGCGTCAGGCCACCTCGCGGACCTCCAGCGCGCCGTCGGCGTAGCTGGCCCGGACCCGCTTCTTGTCGAACTTGCCCACCGAGGTCTTCGGCACCGCCTCGATGAACGCCCACCGCTCCGGCAACTGCCAGCCGGCGAACCGTTCGCCGAGGAACGCGCGCAGTTCCTCCGCGGTCGCTGAACTGCCGGGCCGCAGCACCACCGTGGCCAGCGGACGCTCGTCCCAGCGTTCGTCCGGCACGCCGACGACGCACGCCTCCATGACCGCCGGATGGGCCATCAACGCGTTCTCCAGCTCGACCGACGAGATCCACTCGCCGCCCGACTTGATCACGTCCTTCGCCCGGTCGGTCAGCGTGATGAACCCGTCGGCGGACAGCATGCCCACGTCACCCGTACGCAGCCAGCCGTCGCGGAACTTCTCCGGATCGGGCGCGTCGTCGCCGACGTACCGGCCGGTGACCCACGGCCCGCGGACCTCCAGCTCGCCCACGGACTGGCCGTCGGCGGGCAGCGGCTCGCCCAGCGGACCGACGATGCGGGCGGCCACCCCCGCCGGGATCCGGCCCTGGGTGTACCGGTAGGCCCACGCGTCGTCGCCGGTGGCCCCGCCCGGCGGCCGGGACACCGAGCCGAGCGGCGACATCTCGGTCATCCCCCATGCGTGGATCACGTCGATGTCGTGCCGCTCCGCGAAGGCGTGCATCAGCGTGGGCGGGCAGGCCGAGCCGCCGACGATCACCTCCTTCAGCGACGAGGTGTCGACCTCGTGGCTGTCCAGGTAGGTCAGCAAATCGGTCCAGATCGTCGGCACCGCGCCGGCCAGCGTCGGGCGCTCCGCGGCGATCATGGCGGCGATCGGCTCGGCCTGGAGGAACCGGTCGGGCATGATCAGCGAGGCCCCCGACATGAATGCCGCGTACGGCAGCCCCCACGACATGGCGTGGAACATCGGCACGATGGCCAGTTCCCGGGTGGTGGGGCCGAGGCCGAAGCCCTCCGGCATGCACACCTGCAGCGAGTGCAGGTAGATCGACCGGTGCGAGTAGGCCACGCCCTTCGGGTGCCCGGTGGTGCCGGAGGTGTAGCAGAGCGCCGCCGCGTCGCGCTCGTCGACCTCCGGCCAGTCGTACCGCTGCGGCTTGTCGCGCAGCAGGTCGTCCCAGCGGTGTACGGCCACCCGCCCACCCGCGGCGTTGACCAGCGGCGCCGGATCGCCGCCGCCGACCACGACCACGTGCTTCACCGTGCTCAGCTCTCCCAGCACCTTGGCCAGCAGCGGGATCAGCGTGGAGTCCACCAGCACCACCCGGTCTTCGGCGTGGTTGGCGATGTAGGCCACCTGGTCCGGGAAGAGCCGGATGTTGAGGGTGTGCAGGACCGCGCCCATGCTCGGCACGGCGAAGTACGCCACCAGGTGCTCGTTGTTGTTCCACATGAAGGTGGCCACCCGCTGGTCGCCGGTCACCCCCAGGTCATCGCGCAGCGCGTGGGCCAGCTGCGCGGCGGCGGCGCCCACCTCGGCGTACGTCATCCGGCGCGGCTCGGCGCCGGTCCAGGTGACGACCTCGGCGGCGCCGTGCACCGTGGCGCCGTGCTCGAGGATCCGGGAGACCAGCAGCGGGGTGTCCATCATCGTGCTACGCATGAGTAGCAAGTTAGTGTCGCCGATCACACCTTGGGAAGCCCCGTAGAGTGCCGGAGACCGTGCCAGTTGGTCCTCAAGTAGTCAGATCAACGTCTGGCTGCGGGCCTCCATGTCCGCGGCGGCGACGTCGGGCGACTCGCGCCGCAGCGTGCCCGGGTCAACCACGTCCGGACCTGGGCCACGCAGCTCACGGTCCGGCAGGGCCAGGGTGATCGCTACCGCGATGATCGCGACGAGCCCGGTAACCAGGAACACCGTGTGCAGGGAGCCGACGAACGACTCCTGGATGGCCAGCCGCAGTGGGCCGGGCAGGGCGAGGATCCGGGAGGGTTCGTTGATTGAGATGTTCTGGGTACCGCTGGTCACCACCTGGGCCCGCTCGGCCGGTGGGAGCTGTGCGACGGCGGCGGGGACGCGCTGCGCCAGGCCGCTGGTGAGCTGGTTCGACAGCACCGCGCCGAGGATGGCCACCCCGAACGAACCACCCAGCGACCGGAAGAACGTGGCCGCGGAGGTGCCGGCACCGAGATCGCGCAGGTCGACGGCGTTCTGCACCGCCAGGATCAGCGACTGCATGCACAGGCCCAGCCCGACGCCGATCACCACCAGGTAGGCGGACGCCTCCCACAGGGAGGTTGACACGTGCAGTCTGGTGAACAGCAGCATGCCGGCGACCAGGGTTACCGAGCCGGCCACCGGAAACCACTTGTACCGGCCGATGCGGCTCATCGCCCGGCCGGTCAGCACCGAGGTGACGATGATGCCGGCCATCATCGGCAGCATCAGCAGACCGCTCCTGGTGGGTGATGCTGCCTTGACGATCTGCAGGTACAGCGGGACGTAGATGATCGACCCGAACATCACCAGGCCGAGGACGAATCCGGCCCCATTCGCCAGCGCGACCGTGGCTCGACGGAACAGCCGCAGCGGCAGGATGGGCTCGCGGACGCGACTCTCCTGCACCACGAAGAGCACCGCGAGCACGGCCCCGGCGACGAAGAGACCGATGATCGTGCCGGAACTCCACGCGTACTGGTTACCGCCCCAACTGAGCGCGAGCAGCAGGCAACTGACCCAGGCGACGAGCAGCGCGGCGCCCACCCAGTCGATGGCGTGCGGCCGGCGGCGGAAGGGGATCAGCCGCATCACCCGGTAACAGACCACGATCGCCACGATGCCGAGCGGGACGTTGATGTAGAAGATCCACCGCCAGTTGTGCTCGGCGAAGTAGCCGCCGGCCAGCGGGCCGGCCACCGACGACAGGCCGAACACCGCGCCGAACAGTCCCTGGTACCGGCCCCGTTCCCGGGGTGAGACGACGTCGGAGATGATCGTGAACGCCAGCGTCAACAGCCCGCCGGCGCCCAGACCCTGGATGCCCCGGGTCAGGATCAGCTGGGTCAGGTTCTGCGACAACCCGGCCAGCAGCGAGCCGACCAGGAACGTGCCGATCGAGAACAAAAACACCGGCCGGCGGCCGTACAGGTCGGCCATCTTGCCGTACAGCGGGGTCGAGGCCGTGGAGGCGAGCAGGTACGACGTCACCACCCACGAGTAGTGGTTGATCCCGCCCAACTCGCCCACGATGGTGGGAAGTGCGGTGCCGACGATGGTCTGGTCCAGGGCGGCCAGCAGCATGCCGGTCATGAGGCCGCTCATCAGCAGCAGGATCTGGCCGCGGCGCAGCGCGGGACGGTCGTAGGCGATGTCGGTCATTGGCCTCCCAACGGGGTGTGCGGCCGGTGTATTGCACAGCTTGGCGTGATTCATTCCGGCCGCCCGTCCGCGCCAGTGGAGCGCCGCCGAAATGTGTTCGACAGCAATCGCCCTGGTCAGAAACAATTCCGCGACGTGAAGAAACCCGGCTTGCTGCGCCGCATGGCGCTCGACCTCAGCCCGTTGAAGACGTCCCGGGACTTCCGGCTCGTCTTCTCGGCGGCCGGGATTTCCGGGTTCGGGTCGTTCATCACCTATGTCACCGTGCCGTACCAGGTGTACGAGCTGACCAACGATCCCCTGCTGGTCGGCCTGCTCGGCGTTTGTGAACTCGTACCCCTGCTGGTCATGGCCTTCGTCGGCGGCGCCCTGGCCGACTACCTCGACCGCCGGCTCCTGGTGATCGGCGGCGAGATCGCGTTCACCCTGCTGTGCCTCGTCCTGCTGCTGAACACGATGGCCGACCGGCCGCACCTCTGGCTGCTCTACCTGGTGGCCGCGGCCACCGCGGCCATCGACGGCGTCCAGCGGCCGGCGCTGGATGCACTGG
>DASVMV010000216.1:0-5897 GCA_036384155.1 Micromonosporaceae bacterium | reverse complement strand
GTGGACCACTACCCGCCGCGGTCGTACCCCGGCGTGGTCGTCGGATCCCCGCACGGTGCCGCCGTCCACCTGGCCGTGGCCCTGGGCGTGCCGTGGCTGCCGTCCGGGTTCGAGATCTCGGTGCACTGGCCCGACGGTTCGGTGGAGGATCCGGCCGGGTCCCTGCGCCACGGCGCGGCCGTCGCGTCCGAGCTGATCGCCCGCAACCCCGGCGTGGCGGTGCGCCAGGTGCACGACCCGGCCGGCCGCGGCGTGCTGGCCGCCTCGACGGTCGCCCTGCTCGTGCGGTGGAAGGGCCTGCCGGACGCGTACCGGGAGTTCCTCAGCACCCGGGTGGCCCCGGAAGCCCCGGTGTACCTGCTGCGGGACGCCCGTACCTGGCCGGTGCTCGATCCCGGCGAGGGGCACAGCTTCCAGGTCGGTGCACCCGCGAGCGGACTGGACCCGGCCGACTTCCAGCCGGAGAGTGACCCGCTGGGGCAGGTTCTCCGCGGGGTGGGCGGCGATCGTGCGCGGTGGCAGTCGCCGGGCGAGCCGGGCCCGCAGGGGTACGCGGAGCACGCCGTCGAGCCCGGCTTCGAGACCGGGCTGCGGGAATGGGCCAACCAGGCGGGAAGTCCGCTGCACCGGGTGCTCTTTCCCCGCCCCGAGGCGCTGAGCGCCGCGACAGCGGACATCTACCGCGAGTGGCTCCGGTCGGCGGGCAAGACCGGTAACCGGTGTGTGGTCGAATGCGGCCGTCTGCTCGATCCGTGGCAGGTGATTCGGGCGGGGCTCGTGCCGTACTGGTGCGAAAACGCCACCCAGCGCAACGTCGCGGGAGCCGAACTGTGGCTCGCCGGCAGCGCCGCGTTCACGTCGGTGGACGTCCTTCCCGAGCCGCCCGGGCTGCAGTCGCCGGGGCTGGCCGGCTTGCCCCAGTGGCTGGCGGTCGCCTCGTTCGGGCGGCGCCGGGGCGCCGTGGATCGCGTCGCCGCTCGCGGCTATCCGGTAACCCCGGTGCCGACCCGGCATGCCACCGAGGTGCTCCAGGACCACCCGTACGACCTGCCGGCACCGCCCCCGCTGCGCCCGGTTGAGGCGCTGGCCGGACTGCGGGCCTGCGGCACATCCCAGGGACTGCTCGTCTGCTGAGCCGAATCGCGAACGAACGCGAGAAAAATTCCGTACGGTGATTGAGCCGTCACCGAGCGGGAACCCAGCGGGCCGCGACGGGTCGGCCACGGTGATCCGTACCGTGCTCTTCCGCTCGTCAGCAATCCGGTCAACCAACTCGCCTGCGGCACGTCCGCCGGCGGCTCGCTGCCGCCGGCATCCGACTACCGGGTCCGGGCGGGAGACCTTCCAGGAGGGAGGCGCGGATGTTCGGACAGGCCTCAACGACCACGACTGCACCAGCCGCCGACAGGGGGCTGGAGGATCTGGACGCGGCGGCGCTGGCGTACGCGGCCCGGATCGCGGCCCTGCCGCCCGAGCGGCGCCAGGAGGCGCGCGACGACCTCGTCCGCTTCGCCTTGCCGTTCGCGGGTCGGCTGGCCCGGCGGTACCGCGGCCGGGGCGAGCCATTGGAGGACCTGGAGCAGGTGGCCCGACTGGGACTGGTCAACGCGGTTGACCGGTATGACCCGGAACGCGGCTCGTTCACCGCGTACGCCGCCATCACCATCGTCGGGGAGATCAAGCGGCATTTCCGGGACCGCACGTGGGGGGTGCACGTACCGCGTCGGCTGCGTGACCTCATCCTCGAGGTCGGTCAGGCGACGGCCGCCCTGACCAGCGAGCTCTCGCGGGCGCCGTCCGTCGCCGAACTCGCCGATCGCCTGGAGACGCCGGAGGAGGAGATCCTTGCCGCTCTGGAGTCCGCGGCCGGCTACAGCCCGGCCTCGCTCAACGCGCCGGTCGGCGGTGAGAGTGCCGCGGAGTTCGGCGACCTCGTCGGCGAGTCGGACACGGACCTGGAGTCCGTCGACGACCGGGTCACGGTGAGCGGCCTGCTCGGCCGCCTGCCCTGGCGGGAGCGACGGATCCTGGCCATGCGGTTCTACGGAAACCAGACTCAGGCCGAGATCGCCGCCCGCTTCGGCATCTCGCAGATGCATGTCTCGCGGCTGCTGTCCCGCGCCCTGAACTGGTTGCGGGAGGCCATGCTGGCGGACAGCCCGGCGACCTGGCAGGCCGGCGGCGAGGCCGAACCGGAACGGCTGCGACTGTCGGTGCGGCACTTCGGGGACCGGGTGGTGCTCGAGGTGGGAGGCGAGGTCGACCGGGGCAGTGCCGACCAGTTGCGCCGCGCGGTCGTGGACGCGGTGACCGAAGGCCCGGCCGAGGTCGTGGTGGACCTGGTGGACGTCGCCGGCGTGGACGACGGCGGCGTCGAGGCCCTGCTCGCCGGACAGGACGCGGCCCGCCGTACGGGCGTTCCCTTGCGGGTGGCCCGGGCCCAGCCTCGGGTGCAGCATTCGCTCAGCGCGGCCGGGCTGGTGCCCCGGTCGGCCTGACCGGCGGCGGTCGGTGTGCTGGGCGACCCGCCGCATCAGCGGCCCTCGCCGTCATCGCGCGGCTCTTCGTCGGGCGTGACATCGGGTTCGACATGCGGGTGCCGCCATCGCTCTTCTTCCGCGTGCCCCCGGGCGATCTCCGCCCGCTCCTCTTCCTGCTCTCGCGGCGCCTCGGTGTGCTCGAATTGGGGCCGGCGGACCTCCTCGGGTTCGGGCACCGTGATCGGCCGGGCACCGGACCGGGGATCGGGGTGCCACTCGGCCGCGGCGCGGGCGCCGTGCGCGCCCTCCGGGCTCGGCAACTCGTCGCGCGTCGGGTGCCGCTCGTGGTGCAGCTCCTCGATCAGGCGTTGCCGCGGGCGGGTGGCGCGTTGCGGCAGATCCCGGCCGAGGTTCGCGACGAGCTGGCCGTACTTGGCGTCGAACGCGGGGCGCTCCGATCGGATCCGCGGCATCCGGTCGAAGTTGCGCAGCGGCGGCGGGCAGCTCGTCGCCCACTCCAGCGAGTTGCCGAAACCCCACGGGTCATCGACGGACACCATGCGCCCGTATCGCCAGGACTTCCACACGTTGTAGAGGAAGAACACGGTGGATGAGCCCAGGACGAACGAGCCGATCGTGGAGACGGTGTTCAGCGTGGTGAAGCCGTCCTGCGCGTGGTAGTCGGCGTAGCGGCGGGGCATGCCCTCGTTGCCCAGCCAGTGCTGCACGAGGAACGTGCCGTGGAAGCCGATGAAGGTCAACCAGAAGTGGATCTTTCCTAGTCGCTCGTCGAGCATCCGCCCGGTCATCTTCGGAAACCAGAAGTAGAAGCCGGCGAAGACCGCGAACACGATCGTGCCGAACAGCACGTAGTGGAAGTGGGCCACCACGAAGTAGGTGTCGGTGACGTGGAAGTCGACCGGCGGGCTGGCCAGCAGCACCCCGGTCAACCCGCCGAGCAGGAAGGTCACCAGGAAGCCGATCGACCACAGCATCGGCGTCTCGAAGGTCAGCTGACCCTTCCACATCGTGCCGATCCAGTTGAAGAACTTGATCCCGGTCGGCACCGCGATGAGGAAGGTGAAGAAGCTGAAGAACGGCAGCAGCACCTGCCCGGTGCCGAACATGTGGTGCGCCCACACGCTCATCGACAGCACGCTGATCGCGATGGTCGCCGCGACCATCCCCTTGTAGCCGAACAGCGGCTTGCGGGCGAAGACCGGAATGACCTCGGTGATAATGCCGAAGAACGGCAGCGCGACGATGTAGACCTCGGGATGGCCGAAGAACCAGAACAGGTGCTGCCAGAGCAGGGGCCCGTTGTGCCCGGGATCGTAGACGTGCGCGCCGAGCAGGCGGTCCGCGGCCAGGGCGAGCAGCGCCGCGGCCAGCAGTGGGAAGACCAGCAGCACCAGTACGGACGTGAGCAGCACGTTCCAGGTGAAGATCGGCATGCGGAACATGGTCATCCCCGGGGCGCGTAGCGTCACGATCGTCGTGATCATGTTGACCGCGCCGAGGATCGTGCCGAGCCCGGAGACGACCAGACCCGAGATCCACAGGTTTCCGCCGACGCCCGGCGAGTTCTCGACCCGGCTCAGCGGGGTGTAGGCGAACCAGCCGAAGTCGGCCGCGCCGCCGGGCGCGAAGAAGCCGGAGATGACGAGCGAGCCGCCGAAGAGGAACAACCAGTACGCCAACGCGTTGAGCCGGGGGAACGCCACATCCGGGGCCCCGATCTGAAGCGGGACGATGTAGTTGCCGAACGCGAAGACCATCGGCGTGGCGAAGAGCAGCAGCATGATCGTGCCGTGCATGGTGAAGAGCTGGTTGTACTGCTCGGGTGACAGGAACTGCAGGCCGGGTCTGGCCAGCTCGGCGCGCATGATCAGCGCCATGATTCCGCCCACCAGGAAGAACGCGAACGCGGTGACCAGATAGAGCAGGCCGACCTGCTTCGCGTCGGTCGTGCCCAGCAGCCGGACGAGGACGCTGCCCGGCACCTGCTCCCGGACCGGCCCGGGGTAACCGCCGAACTGAGCCGGCGCGAGGATCGCCGGCGCACGGTTCCGCGGCGGGTCGGTCACCACTCGCTTCGGCATTTCTTCCCCCGGTTACGGCCATGTGGGACGGCCGCGACTACCCGGTGACGTTAGGACCAAACCAGGACGCGGCGGGAAAGCCGTACGGACCGAATGATCCGGGAAAAGTGGGCGCGCGGACGGCAGGGGACGCCGCCCGAGGGACGACGGGGTCAGGCGGTGGCAAGCGTCGCCCAGACCACCTTGCCCTCCCCGACCGGCAGGAACCCCCACCGCTCGGTAAGGGACCGCACCAGCAGCAGGCCGCGGCCGCCCTCGGTGGTGGGGTGGGAATTGCGTGGGCGAGGCGAGCCGGGATGTCCGTCCGCCACCGCGATGTGCAGGTAGGGGGCCCGGAGAGTGAGCCGGACATCCATCGCGGTACCAGCGTGCCGGACGACATTGGTGACCAACTCGCTGAGCACCACGGACACCGGTCCAGCGAGGGACGGAAGGCCCCACCGCTCGCACCCGTCCCGCGCGAGCTCCCTGGCGTGGCGGCAGGCGTCGGCAACCGGCTGGAGACGCACGCGTACCTGACTGGACCGCCGCTGCCGACCGCCGGTCAACGCCACCGCGGGCGGCACCGAGGCCGCGCCGGTGCCCTCCGGCTGCCAGAGCACCACTGGGATGCCGGGCCACTCCGCCGCCTGGCGGGCTGCCGCGGCGAACACCGGCAGCGCTCGTCGGTCCGCCACCGTCAGGTCGCGGACATCGACGACGAGTGCGTCGGGCTGTGCGGCCAGGCACTCGTTGAGGGCGTTCCGAACCGAACCGGCGTTGTCCACGTCGAGCGTGCCGCCGAGGCGGACGAGTGTAGTCGGCCGCGAGTGGTCGACCTGCCACGTCACCCGGCTCGGCATGACGCCCTCCCTCCGTCGCGGCGGCGCTATCTGCGGCATTGCCCGCGGCGGAGACCGCCCAAACGGCGGTGCCAAAGTATCGGGAGCGGGTTCGAACTAACCGCCGGAACCGGGCGGCGGGCCGCTCGGGAGGCCGAGGATCGCCGCCACCCCGGTCACCTCGAGGACCCGGGCGACCATTCGGCTCGGGTTACGCACGACGAGCGCGCCGCCGCCAGCGAGCGCGGCCATTCTGGCCTCCAGCAGCACCTGGACTCCGCTGGAGTCCAGGAACGGCACCTCGGCGAGATCCACCACCAGCTCGTGGCCGGGCTGCTGCGGAGGCGCGGCCTTGAGCGCGGCCCGGAGGCCGTCCGCCGTCTCCAGGTCGACATCGCCGGCGACGTGGATGACCGTCCGCCGCTCGTCCGCTGCCGACTCCGTACGCACGTGCAAGGTCATGCCCCGACCCACCTGCCCCTCCACACCGAGAC
>DASVMV010000215.1:0-10618 GCA_036384155.1 Micromonosporaceae bacterium | reverse complement strand
CGCCGGGCCGGTAACTTCGCCAGCCTGCGGGACTACGAGAAGGCCCGGGCCGGCGGGGCCGCCCTGGCCCCGCTGCCCTCGCTCCTGATCGCCTGCGACGAGTTCTCCGAGCTGCTGCAGGCCAAGCCGGACTTCATCGATCTGTTCGTCCAGATCGGACGGGTCGGCCGGTCGCTGGGCGTACACCTGCTGCTGGCCTCGCAGCAGCTCGAGGAGGGCCGGCTGCGCGGCCTGGACACGCACCTGTCGTACCGGATCGGCCTGCGGACGTTCTCCGCGCTGGAGTCCCGCACGGTACTCGGCGTGCCCGACGCGTACGAGCTGC
Source organism: Micromonosporaceae bacterium (assembly GCA_036384155.1). Classification (GTDB taxonomy): domain Bacteria; phylum Actinomycetota; class Actinomycetes; order Mycobacteriales; family Micromonosporaceae; genus DASVMV01. Next base: position 10,293 of record DASVMV010000215.1, on the reverse strand, counting down.
CACGCTCCCCCGGACACGGGTATCTCAAGTTCGGCACCGAGCCGCACATCCGGTTCAAGGCGGCGTACGTCTCCGGAACGTTCCGGCGGGCCGGCGCGGCCGCCGCCGCGGGCTCGTCGGGCAGCCTGCGGCTGCTGCCCTTCTCCACCCACTTCGTCGACGTGCCGGACCCGGCGCCGGCTCCCCGCCTGGCCCCGCCGGTCGACGACGGTCCCGGCACCAGCCTGCTCGAGGTGATGGTGGGACGACTCGTCGGCCAGGGGCCGCCGGCGCACCAGGTGTGGCTGCCACCGCTGTCCCAGGCGCCGGCACTGGACGAGCTGCTCGGACCGGTGATCGGCGACCCGGAACGCGGGCTGACATTTCCCAACCCGCAGCTGCACGGCGCGCTGCAGGTGCCGGTGGCCCTGGTCGACAAGCCGTTCGAGCAGCGCCGGGAGACCCTGTGGCTGGCCCTGGATGGTGCCGCCGGGCACGTCGCGGTGGTCGGGTCGACGCAGAGCGGCAAGTCGAGCGCGTTGCGCACGCTCAGCTGCGGCCTCGCGCTCACCCACACCGCCGCCGAGGTGCAGATCTACTGTCTCGACTTCGGCGGCGGATCCCTCTCCACGCTGCGCGACCTGCCCCACGTCGGCGGGGTCGCCGCCCGCCTCGAAGCCACGGCGGTGCGCCGCACCGTGGGCGAGATCGCGGCCCTGCTCACCGACCGGGAGCGCCGCTTCGCCGAACTGGGCATCGACTCCATGGCGACGTACCGCCGCAAGCGAGCCGCCGGCGAGGTCCAGGACCAGTTCGGCGACGTGTTCCTGGTGGTCGACGGATGGCTGACGGTGCGCACCGAGTACGACGACCTCGAGCCGCTGATCACCGACATCGCGACCCGCGGCCTGTCGTACGGGGTCCACGTCGTCGCGGCCGCCAACCGCTGGATGGACTTCCGCCCGGCGATCCGCGACCTCTTCGGCTCGCGCCTGGAGTTGCGCCTCGGCGACCCCGCCGACTCGATGGTGTCCCGGAAGGCGGCCGCCAACGTGCCGGAGAAGGGGTACGGCCGCGGCGTCACCGGCGACGGCCTGCACCTCCTGACCGCGCTACCCCGGCTGGCCAGCCTCGGCGGCGAGACCGCGGAGCTGGTCAAGGCAATCGCCGCCGGCTGGTCCGGGCCGCGGGCCCCCGGGGTACGCCTGCTCCCGCCGGTTCTGCCGTACGCCAAGCTCGACCAGAGCGCCAGCTCGGGGCTGCGGCTGCCCATCGGCATCGCCGAGGCCGACCTGCAGCCCGTCGCGATCGACTTCGCGTCCGAGCCCCACTTCCTGCTCTTCGGCGACGCCGAGAGCGGCAAGTCGTCTTTCCTGCGCGCCCTGGCCACGACGATCGCCGGCCGGTTCACCCCGGAACAGGCGCGGGTGATCCTGGTGGACTACCGGCGCAGCCTGCTCGGCGCCATCCAGTCGGAACACCTGATCGGCTACGGCACCGCGGCCGCCGGCACCGCCGACCTGATCGCGTCGGTCGCCGGTTACATGCAGCGGCGGCTGCCCGGACCGGACGTCACCGCGCAGGAGCTGCGCGACCGGTCATGGTGGACCGGGCCCGAGCTGTTCCTGCTGGTGGACGACTATGACCTGGTGGCGACCGGTCCGGCCAACCCGCTGCGCTCCTTGGCGGACTACCTCCCGCAGGCCCGTGACATCGGGTTGCACCTGGTGCTCACCCGGCGATCGGGCGGGGCCTCCCGCTCCCTGTACGAGCCGATCGTGCAGCGGCTGCGCGAACTCTCCTCCCCCGGCATGGTCATGTCCGGCGACAAAGACGAGGGGGCGCTGGTCGGCAACGTCCGTCCAGCACCGCTGCCACCGGGCCGGGGCCGGCTGGTCACCCGCAAAGACGGCGTACGCCTGGTGCAGCTCGCCTACCTCCCGCCGACATGAGCGGGACACCCCACCGGACCGCGAAAACAGGTAACCTGCCGTGCATCGAGGGTCGCCGGGATGAAAAGGCCATGACGTGACCGGGCTGTCGGATCAGCGCCGGAGCGCCGTACGGATCATCTGGACGGCGCTCCTCAGTGTCGTCGGCTCCGCCGCGGCACTCGCCGTACCCGCCGCGGCGGTAGCGGCCCCTGCGGGCGTACTGGCCACCCGTCCTGGCGCCGTGGCCGCGCCGTTGGGCCCGCTGCCGAACCAGTACGACTCCTTTCGCGACGATCAGTGGCAGCTGCGCGAGCTCGACGCCGAGGCAGCGTGGCGCCTGTCCACGGGCAAGGGCGTCATCGTGGCAGTGGTCGACTCCGGGGTGGACGCGTCGCACTCGGATCTGGTCGGCCAGGTGCTTCCGGGCATCGACCTGGTACGCCGGTCCGGCGACGGGCGGGTCGACCCGGTCGGGCACGGCACGTCCGTCGCCGCGTTCATCGCCGGGCGGGGCGACGACGACAAGGGCGTGGTGGGCCTCGCGCCCAGAGCCAAGATCCTGCCGATCCGGGTGCTCGACGAGAAGAACACCTACCACGACACGCTGGTGGTAGCCAACGCCGTGCGGTGGGCGGTCGACCACGGCGCCCGGGTCATCAATCTCTCCCTCGGTGGCGGCGACTACAGCCCGGCACTCGCGGCGGCCCTCGACTACGCATTCGTCCGCGACGTGGTGGTGGTTGCCTGCACCGGCAACCGGCCCAAGTCGACTCCGGACCAGGTGTGGTACCCGGCCCGCGAGCCGGGCGTCCTCGCCGTGGCGGGGTTGGAGCGGGACACCGACGAGCTCTGGGCCGGATCGGTCACCGGGACGCAGACCGCGCTGGCCGCCCCCGCGACCGGTCTGATCGGCGCAAAGCCCGGCGGCTACTGGCTGGTGCAGGGCACCAGCTTCGCCGCGCCGATGGTGACGGCGACGGCGGCACTGATCCGCTCCCGGTGGCCGGACATGTCCGCGGCGGATGTCGTCAACCGGCTGATCAGGACCGCTCGCGACCTCGGGCCGGCCGGCCGGGACGACCTCTTCGGCTTCGGCCGCATCGACCCGGTCGGCGCGCTCACCGCGAGCGTGGGAACGGTGAGCAGCAACCCGCTCGATGACGGCGCAGCTCCTGGTACCGCCGGATTCGGCCGTGCCCCGCAACTGGCCGGGGCGACGACCCCGGCGGCCGTGCAACCGGGCCGGTTGGCCGGACGAGCCGAGTCGGGTAACGCGACCTGGGCCGCCCGGCCCGCCGGCTCACCCGCTGAACGCTCGCCGGCCGGGGGCTGGGACGAGGGTGCCCTGCTGCTTGTCGTGCTGGCCGGGGGGACGGTCCTGGTCCGGCGGGTCGGCCGCGGATTTTTTCCGCGACCCGGCCCGTCCCGCCGTGGCTCGTCAACGCAGCGGAGACACCGGCCCGGCTAGGTTCGCGTCCGGCGCTGCGCTGGTTTCCTGGCCCCCCGCATGCCCGGGCCACCGCGATTGCCGCGGGCGTGCCTGCCTCCCGGGCGGCCGCATGGCAAGCGGCCGCGCGGTTGCGGACGGGCCCGACGCGCAGGTCGCCCCGGGCGTCACCGGTCGGCGATGACGACGCGACCGGTTTGCAGGGACCGGCGTGGGCGGATCGGCACGGACAGGTCTTCCGCCAGGGTGAGTAGGTCGTCATCCCGGTTGACGCTGAAGCCGTAGGCGGTGAGCAGTTCACCCATGGCTCTCGGGGTCCACGAAGAGCGCCGGGGCTCATCCGCCCAGAGACTCCGTTTCCGTGCCGTCGCCGTCATGGCCCATGCCAGGAGGCGGCCGAAGGCCGCCGACAGCGACGGCGACAGGTAGTTGACGACCAGGCGACTGCCCGCGGCGGATCGGCCGCTGAGGGCTTGGACAGTGGCGGCAACCTCGGTTCGGGTGAGGTACGGCACGACACCTTCCCAGATCCACGTCGTGGCCTCCTCCGGCCGATGACCTGCTGACTGCAGAGCCGTGTCCAGCCGCTCGCGGGTGAAGTCGACCGGCACGAACCGCACCGACCTTGCCAGCGGCTGAAGACCTTCGACCCGGCTGCGCTTGTCGCGCTGCGAAGCCGGATGGTCGACCTCGAAAACCTCGACGTCGCTCAGCTCCGGCATCCGCCAGGCCCGGTCATCCAATCCGGCGCCTACGATCACCACCTGTGTCCCCAGCCGCTCGCGGACGGCATCGTCGATGGCGACCGTACGCGGCACCATGACGTTGGCGCCGGCCCGGACCATCTCGAACTCGACCCGCTCCCCCCAGCCCTTGGGCGCGACACCCTCGCGTACCCGTTGCACAGCGACCCGCTCGTCATCCCGGAGCAACGCCGTCGCCACCGGGTCAACGAAGCGGCCCTCCGCGATACGCCCATCCGCAGCCGCGCGCCCCTGGCAAACCACGACTGCGGTACGACTGGCCCGGTCGGCGTCCATGCCAACCCTTCGTCGAGGGACGATGAGAGCAGCATCAGGGAACCACGGCATCCGCGCCCTCGCCAACCCGCGCTACCGCAGCGCGAACGATTTCGGCGATACCGCTACGGTGCTGTGCCGTGCCCGATGCGATCTTTGCCCACCCGCGCCTTGCCCGGGTCTACGACGCGTTCGATGGCGAACGCACAGACCTCGACGCGTATCTGCGCATCGCCGAGGAGTTCGACGCCCGTCACGTGCTCGACATCGGCTGCGGTACGGGTTCCCTGGCCATCCGGCTGGCTGGAAGCGGACGACAGGTCACCGGCGTTGATCCCGCCGCGGCCTCCCTCGAGGTAGCCAGGTCCAAGCCCGGGGCCGCATCGGTGACGTGGTTTCACGGCGAGGCCACGACGCTTCCCGCGCTGTCAGCTGACTTCGCGATGATGACCGGCAACGTCGCTCAAGTGTTCCTCGACGACGATGACTGGAGCGCGACGCTCCACGGCATTCGGGTCGCGCTGCGCGACGGCGGCCATCTCGTGTTCGAGACGAGGCGTCCGGAACGCCGTGCCTGGGAGGAGTGGGCCGTCGAGACCGGCCCCGTGATCCTGGACGTTCCCGGCGTCGGCGAGGTCGAGCAGCGCAGGGAAGTCACCACCGTGGCGCTGCCCTATGTCTCCTTCCGGTACACGTACAGGTTCGCCGCTGACGGCCTGGAGGTGCAGTCGGACTCCACGCTCAGGTTCCGCAGTCGAGCAGAGGTTGAGAAGACCCTGACGACAAACGGTTTCACCACCCTCGGCGTTCGAGATGCGCCAGACCGCCCCGGCCGGGAGTACGTCTTCGTGGCGCAACGAGCGCGCTGACCGCGCGCCTGGACAACGACCGGTGAGCCGAACGATCGCTCGTCGGCACCTTGCTGTGCCGACCTACCTTGTGTTCACAAGGCCGACCGACCACCAGGTAGGGGCCATGCAGGTGATCGAGCACAGCATCGTGGGCACCCGCGCGGCCGTGCTGCGGCTGCGGCGCCGTGACACGCCGCTGCAGTTCGTACTCTTCCCAATGCTCCATGTGGCGAGCCCCCAGTTCTATGCCGCGGTGGCTGAGCGGCTGCGCCGGTGTGACCTGCTCGTCGTCGAAGGGGTCAGTGGACGGTCAGCCCTTCTCTGGGCGATCACGCTCACCTACCGGGTCATGCCCGCGAACAAACGCAGCGGCCTAATGGTCGACAACATCCCGTACCGATCCCTTGGCGTGGAACTGATCAACCCGGACGTGACCGGGGCGGAATTTGCGCGTAGCTGGCGGGCTATGCCGCTGCGGCACCGGATGTTCATGTGGTGTCTCATCCCGGCGGTAGCCGCGGCACAGTTCTTCGGCGGCACGCAGCGGCTACTCTCGCCCGAGATCGAGGTAAACGACCTGCCCAGCGCGACGGACGAGGCATTCGAGGACGACGACTTCGCCGAACACTTCGAGCGAACGTTCGGCGGTGATCGGGACGAGAAGGCGCTCGCCGCGCTGTCCGACGTCGTGCGGGCGCGCGCGTCGGAGCGCATCGATGTAGCTATCGTCTACGGAGCTCGCCACGTCCCGGCGCTCGTGCGGGGACTCCTGGAAAGGCACGGCTACCGTCCGTACACGGCCGAGTGGCTCACCGTCCTGCCGGCGAGTTCGCGAAAAATCCGCCGAGAAGCGCCGGTGGAGTTCCGGAACTTTTTCGGGTAGGTCCGTCCGGAACCCCGCCGCCCGTTCGTCACTCCGGTGAGAAACCAACACGAGGAGCGCCGAGATGAAGTACATGATGTTCGTTTGCACCGATCCGGAACCCGACACGGACAAGGCTGACGAGCCGGACATTGACGTATGGGTGGCGGAGAACGACGCCCGCGGTCGCCGCCTCGAGGGCAACGTCCTCGGGCCACGGACCGCGGCGACGACGGTCCGCGTCCGCAACGGCGAACTGCTCGTCTCCGACGGGCCGTTCGCCGAGACCAAGGAGCTGATCGTGGGCTACGACCTTCTCGAGTGCGCGGACCTGGACGAGGCGATCGAGGTGGCGCGCACCCACCCGATGGCGCGCGGCGGACGGATCGAGTTGCGCCCGTTCGTCGAATTTGATGACTGACCATACGACCGAGCACGCGGCGGCGACGGCCGAGGCGGTGGCCGCCGCAGGCGCCGACTCGTATGCGCGCATCGTCGCCGCCCTGATCCGCGTCACCGGCGACTGGACGCTCGCCGAGGACTGCGCCCAGGAGGCGCTGGCGCTCGCCTTGGAGCGATGGGCCACGGACGGAATACCGGGCAGCCCGGGCGGCTGGCTCATGACCGTGGCCCGCAACCGGGCGCTGGACGTGCTGCGGCGGGCGTCCGTCGAGCGCCGCAAGCTGCGCGAGGTGGCCGTGCTCGGGCTCGCCGACCCGATTCCCGCGACGGCAGAGGAGGAGGTCGTGGACGATCGGCTACGCCTCATCTTCACCTGCTGCCACCCGGCGCTCGCGCTCGAGGCACGCGTCGCGCTGACCCTGCGTACGGTGTGCGGGGTGCCGACTCCCGAGATCGCGCGCGCCTTTTTGGTCAGCGAGTCGACCATGACCCGGCGGTTGACCCGGGCCAAGACGAAGATCGCGCAGGCCGGTATCCCCTACCGGGTTCCGACCGGCCGGGCACTGACCGAACGCCTCCCCGGCGTCCTCGCCGTGCTGTATCTGCTGTTCACCCGGGGCTACAACGCCGACGGTGAGCCCGCGTTCGCCGACGAGGCGATCCGGCTGGCCCGCCTGCTCGAGCAGCTCATGCCCGGCCAGCCCGAGGTCTCCGCGCTGCTGGCGCTGTTCCTCTTCCAGCACTCCCGACGCGACGCCCGGCGCGACGCCGACGGCAACCTGCTCAACCTCGACAAGCAGGACCGGCTCCGGTGGGACTCCGCGGCGATCACCGAAGGCCTCGACATCCTGGCCAGGACGCGCGGGAACGGCCCGTACGCGCTGCAAGCGCGGATCGCCGCGTGCCACGCCACGGCTGCGTCCCCGCACGCCACCGACTGGCGGGCGATCGCCACGTCGTACGACGAACTGGCCCGGCAGCACCCCTCAGCGGTGATCGCGCTCAACCGGGCCGTCGCGCACGGCTACGCGTACGGGCCGGTGGCGGGGTTGGCGCTGCTCGCCGATGCCCGGGCCGGCGGTGCGCTGGACGACTACCCGCTCGCCATCGCCGCGGAGGCCGACCTCACCGCCCGCCACGGCGAGTGTGAGCGAGCCGCTGCCCTGTTCCGGCGGGCGGCCGCCGCAGCCCACTCAGTTCCCGAGCGCCGCGCGCTGCTCGACCGGGCCGACGAACTGCAATCAGGGATCGGATGGCCGGCAGGCTGAACCGGACCGACGATCACATCACTTGACTCGGCCCAATCGGGGATCGGCGCGCTACGCGCAGTCTCCCGTGCTGGTGGCCTGCACGCGGCCCACGCCGGCGTCGGCGACCGGCGCCGCCTCCCCCGCCGTGACCGCGAAACCGGTGTTCCGGTCGTCGGCGGCCGCCGCGAAGATCACGCCGAGAACCTGGCCGGTGGGTGACACCAGCGGGCCGCCCGAGTTTCCGCTCCGGACGAGCGCCCTGATGGTGTAGATGTCCCGGGTGACGTCGCTGGAGTTGTAGATGTTCGGGCCGGTGATGGGCCCGACGTCGCGGATCCTCGCGGACTGGGCGTCGTAGGGACCATCCAGCGGGAAGCCGAGCACGACGGCGTTCGCCTCGATCGGCGCTTTCCGCGCGGCGAACGGCATCGCCGGGGCCGGGAGGCCCGGGACGTAGAGCACGGCCAGATCCCGGTTCGGGTCGTAGACGACCACCCGTCCGCTGTACCGCTCGCCGCGCAACTCGACCGCGACGGTACGGGTTCCCGCGACCACGTGCGCGTTGGTCATGACCCGATCGTCGGCGTAGACGAATCCGGTGCCTTCGAGTCGCCGGGAGCAGCTGGGCGCGGCGCCGAGCACCTTCACCACCGACCGCCGCCCGCTCGCCACGACCGGCGAACCGGCGAGAGCCGGGTCGGGCGGGGGGACCACGCGGGCCCGCGTGGGCGCCAGGTCGCCGAACACGTCAGGGAACCCGTTGGTGTCAACCGTGTCCCGCAAGCTGTTTGAAAACGCCTTCGCCCGTTCCGGAACCACCTTGTCGACGCCCTGCAGGAGCGCACTGTTGCGTACCGAACTGGCCAGCCAGGGCAACGACGAGGAGCCGAGCGGTACCGCGACGAGCCAGGCGACGAGCAGCACCGCCAGCAGCGAGATGAGCGCGCCACCGATGTCGTCGACCCGCCGACCCACCCGGCTCGTGATGGCGTGCCGCAGGTGGGAGCCGATCCACCCGGCCAGGCCCTGCCCCAAGACCGCCAGACCGAAGATCGCGACGAGCGAGACGATGACCCGGGTCGCGTCATCGGCGAACTGCTGGGCGAGCAGCGGGCCGAGCTGGAGGCCGATCAGGGCACCGCCGAAGAAGCCGACGAACGACAACGCCCCGGTGAGAAAGCCCTGCCGGTAGCCACTGATCGCGAAGGCCAGCATGAGCAGTACCAGGACGGCGTCGATCACGGACACCCGTCAAGGGTACGGGCCGCGCGCGAGCCGGCCAGCGACAGAACCGCCGCGACGGCCGAACCGGGCGGTCGACGGCTCAAGGGCCGTCGCTACGCGGCGGCCGCGGAGGGCGGTGGGGCGCTGGCGCGGCACCGGAATTCGCCATCTCGTCTGCCGGATCCGTGCCGGCCGACGGAGCGGGCTGGGCGGTCGGCGGCAGCTCGGCCACCCGATCTTCGGGCCATGGTCGTGCCCAGCCGCCCATCTCGAGCAGGGCGGTGAGAACGCCGGCGGTGAAGCCCCACACCAGCAGACCGCGCACCTGAAAGGCCGGCCCGATCCAGCCGCTCGGGTGTCGTACCCGCAACCGGTTGTCCGGGTCGACGAGCTCCGCGACCGGCAGCCGCGCGACGTGCGCCACCTCGCCCGGATCGCGGGGCTGCACCGGATGTGGCCGGTGCCACCAGGCCAGGATCGGCGTGACGACGAAGTCGCTCACCGGTATCCACAGCGGCGGCAACTCGGCGAGCAGGGTCACGCTGGCCGGGTCGAGTCCCACCTCCTCATGCGCCTCGCGCAGCGCGGTGGCGGCCGGGTCCCGGTCGCCCGGATCGGCCGCCCCGCCGGGAAAGGCCGGCTGGCCGGCGTGGTTCCGCAAGGTCGCGGCCCGCTGCAGGATGAGCACGTCCGGCCCGTACGCCGGGTCCTCACCGAGCAGAACGAGCACGGCGCTGGCCCGACCGCCGCGGCTGGGCGTGGCCAACCGGGTGAAGTCTTCGGTGCGCGCGGTGCGGACCCGGTTCAGCAGGGGCTGACACCAGGCAGGTGGACGGCGGCTCATGCCGGCACCTGTACGTCGAGATGCCGGGCCACGAGGTCGGCGAGTGCGCGGTCGTCGAGGGCGGCCGAGTCGTGGATGTGGCGGACCCGCCCGGACGCGTCGACGAAGACGGTCACCGGCAGCGCCGCGCGGTTGACGGCGACCCGCAGTTCCTCGCCTGGGTCGGCGAGGGTCGGGAAGGTCAGCCCCAGGTCGGTGGCCAGCGACTGGGCGGCCGCGGGCCGGTCGCGGGTGTCCACTCCCACTACGTGCAAGCGGTCGCCGGCCCGATCCGCCAGCCGCTGGAACGCGGGCAACTCAGCCCGGCACGGCGCACACCAGGAGGCCCAGAGGTTGATCACGACCGGACCGCGGAGGGCACGCAACGGTACGGCCGGCCTGCCATTCACCGGCGTCTGGACCTGCAACGTGAAGGCCGACGAGAAGATCTTCACCGAGCTGTACCAGCCCAGCGGCAACAAGCGGTTCGACGACGGGGTAC
>DASVMV010000214.1:0-6888 GCA_036384155.1 Micromonosporaceae bacterium | reverse complement strand
GGCAGGCGGGGACGGCCGGAGTGCGTGCGGCGGTGGTGGTCGCCGCTGGCTTCGGCGAGGCCGGCGCGGCCGGCCGCGCACGCCAGGCCGAACTTGTCCGGCTGGCCCGAGCACACGGCATCCGCCTGGTCGGCCCCAACTGCCTCGGGATCATCAACACCGATCCCGCGATCCGGCTCAACGCCACCTTCGCTGCGGCGGCACCGCCCCCCGGCGGCTTGGCCGTGGCGTCGCAGTCCGGCGCGGTCGGCATCGCCCTGCTCGACCACCTCGCGAAGGCGGGCTGCGGCGTGTCCACCTTCCTGTCGCTGGGCAACAAGGCCGACGTCAGCGGCAACGACCTGATCGCCTACTGGTTCGACGATCCGGCGACCACCGCCGTCGCCCTCTACTTGGAATCGTTCGGCAATCCTCGCAAATTCGCCCGTACGGTTCGTGCCCTGGCTCGCCGCAAGCCGGTCCTCGCGGTGAAGAGCGGCCGATCCACGGCCGGGCGCCGGGCGGGCGCCTCGCACACCGCCGCGGCCGCCTCGCCCGACGTGACCGTCGACGCGCTGTTCGCACAGGCCGGTGTGGTGCGTGCCGCCACCCTCGGCGAGTTGCTCGACGCCGCGCGCCTCCTGACCGATCAGCCGCTGCCGACGGCCGACCGCGTGGCTGTTGTCGGAAATGCCGGCGGCGTCAACATCCTGGCCGCCGACGCGGCCGAGACCGACGGGTTGCGGGTGCCCTCGCTGACCGAGGCGCTGCGGAAGCGCCTCGCGGCCGCCGCTCCGGACGCCCCGGCGCACGACAACCCGTTGGATCTCGGGGCATCCGGCTCGCCTGCGGCGTTCGCCGAGAGCGTTAGCGAACTGGCCGCGAGCGGCGAGGTGGATGCGATCCTGATCGTCGTGGCTGCGACCCGCGCGAACGACGCCGGCGGGACGCTGGCAGCTCTGGCTCCGGTCGTCGACCGGCATAAGGATCTGACGATCGCCGCGGTCGTGCTCGGCCTGCCGGATGCGCCACCGGCCCTGGGCGACCGCCGCGCCCCGATCTTCGACCTCCCCGAGCGCGCCGTGCGAGCGCTCGGCCACGCCGCCCGGTACGCCGCGTGGCGCCGCCAGCCGCTCGGCTGCCGACCGGAGCTGACCGGGGTGGACACCGGCCGAGCCCGGGAGGTGGTCCGTACGGCGCTGGCGAACGGTGCTGGCTGGCAGCCGTACGACCACACGGCCACCCTGCTGTCCTGCTACGGCGTTCCGTTGCACCCGTCCATCACCTGTCGAGACGAACCGGCCGCGGTAACGGCCGCGGAGGCCATCGGGTACCCGGTGGTCATCAAGTCCGCCGACCCGCAACTGGTCCACAAGAGCGACATCGGGGCCGTACGGCTCAACATCGCCGACGGAGCTGCCGTACGGGCGGCGTACCGGGCGGTCGCCGCGCTCGGCCGTCCGGGCAGCGGCGTGCTGGTGCAGGCGATGGTGCACGCCCCGGTGGAGTTGGTCGCCGGCGTCACGCACGATCCGCTCTTCGGGTCCCTGGTGATGCTGGGCCTCGGCGGCGTGCACACGGATCTGCTCGGCGACCGCGCTGTGCGCCTGGTGCCACTGACCGATCTGGACGCCGGTCGGATGTGGCGCTCGCTGCGCGCCGCCCCGCTACTGACCGGCTACCGGGGCTCGGACCCGGTGGACACCGGCGCGATCGAGGATCTGCTGATGCGGCTGGGCCGCCTGGCCGAGGAGTTGCCCGAGGTGGCCGAGCTGGACCTCAACCCGGTGCTGGTCGGACCGGAGGGTCCGGTGGCGGTGGACGCGAAGCTGCGCCTTGCAGCGGTCGGCGCCGAACCCGACGCGACGCTTCGCGGCCTGGGCGGAGCCGGCTAGCCCGGGCAGCAACGCGTTGTTTGCGGTGAGATCCCGCCTAGGCTCTGCGCTCACTAGACCCAGACCGCTGCGGGATCTGAGCGAGGAGCCCCGGCCGGTTGTCAGAACCGCCGCCGGAAGTCGTGTGCGGCCCGCAGGCGGGAATGAGCCATCGCCAGGGCCGCCTCGCGCGGAAGCAGGCGCCTCGTTCGCCCGATCCGGTCGAGCAGCTCGGCTGTGTTGCCGCGGATCCGCTCGCCGATCTCCGCATACGCCTGAGTCCGGTTGCCACCGCCGTACTCGACCGCCGCGCATACGACGCCGCCGGCGTTGGCGAGCACGTCGGGGATGCTGAGAATGCCTCGCCGAGCGAGGACGGCGTCCGCTCCCGCCGTTACCGGAAGATTCGCGCCCTGCAGGATGATCTTTGCCCGCACATGGTCGACATTGCCCTCGTGGATAACGTCGGCCTGGGCGGCGGGCACCAGCAGTTCGCACTCCGCGGTGAGGACTTCCTCGCGCTCGATCGGTTTCGCGTCCGGAAACTGTCCGACCGGTTGAGTGCGCTTGAAGGCGGCCAACGCGGCCACGTCCAGGCCGTCCGCGTCGAAGACCGCTCCCGTACTGTCGCTGACGGCGACCACCCGCGCGCCGCGGCGCGACAACTCCATGGCCGCGTGCCGGCCGACCGCGCCGAAGCCCTGGATCGCCACGCGGGCCCCGTCGAGGTCCACCCGCCCGGCGGTCGCGAGCGCTTCCGCGCAGACCGCGAGGCCGTACCCGGTGGCGCCGATCTCGTCGAGCGGAATGCCGCCAAGCACGGCAGGCAGGCCGACGGCGCGCCCGATCTCGTCGCGGATCCATGCCATCGCGATCTCATCGGTGCCCATGTCCGGCCCCGGTACGTAATCGGTCAGGGCGCGAATCGCTTGGGCGAAGGCGCGTACGACCGGCTCGCGGCCCGGGCCGGTGACCGGCTGTGGCACTCGGATGCCGGCCTTGCCACCGCCGTGCGGAATTCCGGCGATCGCGTTCTTCGTCGTCATGGCTCGTGCGAGGCGAGCCACCTCGGCGGGGGTAACGGTGGCGCTGAGCCGTACCCCGCCGATCGCTGGGCCCAGATCGACGTTGTCGATCACGACAAATCCATTGGCTCCGTATGGCAGCCGCAGGATGTGGACAGACGCTGGGCCCGTCTCGTCAACCGGCCAGGGAGGAACGAACGTGGTCATGTCCTCACGGTCGCCCACCGGATAGGGAGCGGACAGGGTCGAATGGCCCAGGTAACGGGAAGGCAGTGGCCGACGCCGTTCAGCCGGACCAGCGATCTAAGGATGTGCGCCAGGCGACGAAACTGCCGGCGGGTACGTGAGTCGCGGCTTCGCCCGGATCGGCATCGGGTCGGTGAGCGTGATGTCGGAGAGCGCCTGGACGAACTCGGTGGGGTTGCGCGTTCGGGTCCACCGGGTCCGTTGTCGTTCGGCTCCGGTGCCGCGTCTGTCGAGCCGCGTGAGCAGTTGATCCGTGTCTGGTCGGTCGCCGGTGGCGTCGAGCGCGCCGCCCACGTGGTTCAGCAGTCGGTGCAGCAGGTTCCGTTGGGACGTCGGCTCTCCGGTGAACGGGTCGACGCCGGTTCCGGCCAGACCGTGGCGGGCGGCGGCGGCGAGCCCCGCGATGACGCTGCCGTACGGCGCGATGGGCAATGGCGCTCCCGCTTCCGTCTCGGTGAGGGCGGTGGCGACGAGGGCTCGGATGAGGGCGGCGACCAGGAGCGCAGTGTCAATGTCGGGGCAGACGTCGGCAACGCGGACCTCGACAGTAGGGCAGTGCGGGGAGAGCCGGGCGAGGAAGTAGATGCTGCGGTCGTCGATTGCGGCGCCCTTGGCGATCAGGCGCCGAACGGTGCCGTCGTAGCGGATGGCGTCCGGCCAGAGTGCCGGGGGTCGGGCGGTGGGCCACCGGCTCACGTTGCGATAGCGGCGGCTCGCCCACCCGGTGTCCCGGCCTCCGTCGATGGGGGAGTTGGCGCTGATCGCGAGCAGTGGCGCCAGCCAGGGCCGCAGCCGGGCCAGCACCTGCACGCCCACGTCCCGCGACGGGACGCCGACGTGCACGTGGCATGCGCAAGTGCCCGAGATCGCGGTCAACCGGGGGTACCGGCGGGCCAGCTCCCGGTAGCGGGGTCGGTCGGTGAGGAGCGTCAGGCCGCTCGTGCCGTACGGTGCGATGCCGGACGCGACCAGCCGGCAGCCCAATGTCTCTGCACCCGTGGCGGCGAGCCGGCGCAGCCGCGTCAGCTCCCCGCGCAGTTGGGCGAGGCTGGTGCAGACCCGGGTCGCCGTCTCGAACTGGAACCGCATAAGTTCTGCCTGTGGACCCGGCTCGCCGGCGAGCAGCCCTAGTAGAGCCGGCGCGGCCGGGACCGGTCGGCCGCTGACCGGATCAAGCAGCAGGAACTCCTCCTCCACGCCGACCGTCAAGCCAGCCAACGCGGATGCGGCACCGGACCGGGTGCTGGACGTCGCCAGCAGGTCCCGGGCCAGGAGAGGAGTTGTGGTCACCGTCGTCACCTCGCGGCTTTCCTCCACCCTGATCCCGGAGCACTGCCGCCGGCAGAGGCGAATGTCCCCACCGCAGCAGGCGGTCCGCCGAGGGGGTCTCCTTGGTCCTCGTCGAGCGGGACGAACGACCGTAGCCGTCGATGGCGGGCGAGGAAATGCTGGTGACTGAGCCGAAGGGCGGGTGGCTGCCCAGGAGGGAAGGCTAACCATGGACACACAACGCCACTCCGGCCGCGTGGTTCTCGTGACCGGTGCCGCATCGGGCATCGGACGGGCGAGCGCGATTCGCTTCACCAAAGAGGGCGCGCAGGTGATCGGCTGTGACGTCGACGCGGAGGGGCTGGCCGGCACGCTCAAGCAGCTCGAGGACGCGGGGCACCACGCCCAGATGGTGACGGCCGACGTGGCCATACCTGCCGGCATTGACCGGATCGTCGCGCAGCTTGGCGGCGGCCGCGTCGACGTTTTGGCCAACATCGCCGGCATTATGGACCGCTTCCTGCCGGTGACTGAGCTCGACGACGCCACGTGGGAGCGGGTGATCGGGGTCAACCTCACCGGCGTGATGCGTTTGTGCCGGGCGGTGCTTCCGGGCATGCGGGAGGCCGGCCGCGGCGTGATCGTCAACATCGCGTCGATCGGCGGGTTGACCGGCTCGGTGGCCGGCACCGCGTACGTCGCGTCCAAGCACGGGGTGATCGGGCTGACCCGCTCGATCGCCTACCTGTACGCCGAGGACGGTATCCGGTGCAACGCGGTCTGCCCGGGCGGTGTGGAGACCAACATCGGCCGAACCGCCGCCCCGAGCGTCGAGTGGGCGTACCGGCGCTTGGAGAAGTCCTTCGGCACGGCCGTGCGGGCCGCGCAGCCGGACGAGATCGCCGCCCTGGTCTCCTGGCTGGCTAGCGACGAGGCGAGCAACGTCAACGGCGCGGTGATCACCGCCGACGGGGGCTGGCTGGCCTAAGGGCTCCGGCCTGGGACCTTCGACCCGGTGAGAGGTGAGGTTCTGCTCTATCGGTCGATTCCGGGACGGGGACCATGGAGCTGCGGGGCCCCGTTGTCGTCCCTTTCGCGGGCCGAGCGCCCTTATCCCGAACGGCGCCAGGGCCACGCTAAAGGGGGTGAGGGCAATGGTTGAGTCCTTCGAAACCCCAGTGGTGGTGGGCGTTGACGGCTCGGCGTTGAGCTTGACCGCGGTGCGCCTGGCGGCCAAGGAGGCGGTGCTGCGGCAGCGGCCGCTGCGGATCGTGCATGCCTTCCTGTGGCCCCGCTACCACGTACCGGATTACGGGGCGCTGCGTGGCGAGGCCGAGCGGATCGTCAACGAAGCGATGGCGGTGGCTGCGGCCGGGGCTCCCCGCAGCCCGGTCTCCGGCCACGTCGTCGACGGCGAACCCGGCACGGTGCTGCGGCGGGAGTGCGATAGCGCGTCGGTACTGGTCCTAGGGCCCAGTAACCCGTCACGTCGCTTCCTGCCGGTCGACTCCGTGGTGATGCAGGTTGCTGCGCGGGTCGGTTGCCCGGTACTTGTCGCTTATCCGGCGCGACTTCCCGGTGGTCCGGTGCTCGTCGGCGTAGACGGCTCCCCGGACTCCGTCGCTGCGGTGCGCTTCGGCCTGACGGAGGCCGAGCGGCGGGATGCTGAACTGGTCGCCGTGCACGCGGAGCGCGATGCGCAGACGGGGGAAGACGCCCTCGTTGCCGCGCTGGCGCAGGTGGACGAAGAGGGCACGCAGGTAAAGATCCACCGCCGGTGGATCCGTGGCGACCCGACGGAGGCGCTGGTGGAGGAGTCGACGACGGGGCAGCTGATCGCGGTCGGGGCCCGCGGCGTCGAAGGTCGTGCGCGGACCCTTCTCGGCACCGCCAGTCAGGCTCTGCTGCGCCGCGCGTTCTGCCCGGTTGCGATCGTCCACGCAACCCGCTCGGGCTCGGCGCCGTTGGTCGCCGACGCTCGTCCTAGGCACGGAACGAGCGTTGCGGGCACGCCGTAGTGGATCGCAGATCATTACCGGGCCGGTTCACCGGGTAGCCGCTGCGTAGTGAGTACGGGGCCAGCAGGTCACCATGCCGGCGCACGCGGTCGCGTACCTGCCCCGGACCGAACGCCGGGTACGGGCCCGGACCGCGCCGCGGCGGCCGTCACCTCGTCCCACTTCAGCGGCGTGGCCACGCGGGGCGCGCGTAGCCCGCGCAGCGAGTACGGCGCGACCGTCGACGTGCCCGGGTCGTTCTGGCTCCAGTCGACGAAGACCTTGCCGGCGCGCAGCGTCCGCGTCATGCGTTCCACCACGCGCTCCGGCGCCCGCCGCGTGAGCAGGCCGGCGAGGGTCCGCGCGAACGCAGTGGCGATGGTACCGTCGCGGCGCCGAGCTCCCCGACGAGACAATGTACGAAGGACTCGAACGCCACGAGGAGGCTGCGGTGACGGCCGACGATCCCTACCGCCTCGAGCGCTTCGTGACGGCGCA
>DASVMV010000213.1:0-3228 GCA_036384155.1 Micromonosporaceae bacterium | reverse complement strand
CGCGCCCCGGGCCATCAGCCGCAGCGCCTCGCCGTGCGGGCGCTGGCCGCCATCGGGGGGCGGCAGGCCGACCGCGAGCGCCTGCTGCGCCGAGGTCATGGTCAGCACCAGATTCGTGCCCGTGTCGCCGTCGGGCACCGGGTATACATTGAGCCCGTCGATCTCGCGCTGGTGCCGGCGCAGCGCCTCGAGACCGCTCGCGCACCACCGGCGTACGGCCACCGCGTCGAGGGTCTCCAGCACGGCGTCGAGCCTACTGGCGCACCCCGACACGTGCCCCACGTCGCGGCCGCCACGCCCGACCGACGGGCCCGTACCGGGGCGATTGGCCGTGTCCGGACGCTATCGGGTAACCTGGCCAGGTTGCCCGGGCAGCGGCTGCGGGCCATGCCTAAACGATCAATTCCAGGAGTATCCCCGTGGCTAGCGTGTGCGACGTCTGTGGCAAGGGTCCGGGCTTCGGCCACAACGTGCCGTGGTCGAAGAAGAAGACCAACCGCCGCTGGAACCCCAACATCCAGACGGTCCGCACCCCCGCCGGTGGCGGCACCACGCGGAAGCTGAACGTCTGCACGTCCTGCATCAAGGCCGGAAAGGTCGTCCGCGGGGCCTGAGCCCGCCGAGTCGGGCGCGTATCTGTCAGCCGCCGGGTCCTGCCGACCCGGCGGCTTTCTGCGTCTCCCCCGACAGCGCGGCGAGTCGATCTGGCCGCCTACGCCCAAGACCGTGCATCTTCCTGGAAAAAGTGCCCTCGTCACACCGCAAGGGGACTCTTTCCTGGATAGAGCGTGATCGTGGGGGGACCACCTCGGGGCGGCGGACGATCGGTCACAGGTCCCGGCCGTACGACCGCACGCCCTTGTGTTTGCGGTAGAAGCCGAAGTCAGGGATCCGCTCGTAGCCGTACGCCTCGTACATCGCGATCGCCTCGGGCTGCCGGTCGCCGCATTCGAGGATCATGCGCTTGCGGCCGAAGTCGCGGGCGGACCGCTCCACCGCGGCCAGCACGGCCCGCCCGACGCCGCGCCCGCGGGCCGAGGGAGCCGTGTACATCCGCTTGAGCTCGGCCACCTCGCCGTGGCTGCGCCACCCGCCACAACCGACCGGAGCCCCGTCCAGGTAGGCCACCAGGAACGCCCCAGCGGGCGGCGCGAACTCCGCGGGGTCGACCGGGGTGTCGTCGCCACTGCCGCCGTACCGGGCACCCAGGTCGGCAAGCGCGTCGGCGACGAGCTGCTGCGCCACGAGGGACCCGTAGCGCACCGTATGGATCTCGAGCTCACTCACCCGTAAAGGCTACGACCGGCAGCCGGCCCAGGGCCGGCTGCCGGATTGTGATCGTCACCGCGTCTGGCCCACCGCGGAGAGGTTCGCGTACGTCCAGAGCGCCCGGTACCTCGAGAGATCGGCCGGCGGGGCCGGCGCTGCTCGTACGCCACGAGGAACGTCTCCGCCACCACGTCCTCGGCGACCTGCTCGCCCACCCGCCGGGTGCAGTACCGGAGCAGCTCCCGGGCGTACCGGTCGAACATGCCGGCCAGGTCGGCCGGGTCGACGGCCTCGGCCGCGGTCGCGGGTGCGGTCATATTCGTTCTTGCCACCGCCCGCCGGTCGGGTTCCCGTCCGGTCCGCCCAGCCGGCGGTACCGGTCAGCGGAAGTGGTCCCACCCGCCGGGGCCGGTGTACGGCCGCCCGTCAACGGTCACCCCGTCGCCCGCGGCGACCCGGCCGACCACCCGCCACTCCGGGGGCAGCGCGATCGCCGGGGGGAACGCCGCCGCGAGCGCATGGTCATCGCCCCCGCTCAGGATCCACTGGTACGGATCGGCGCCCAGCGCTTTCGCCGCGTCGCGCATCGGCGTGGGCAGGTCGAACGCGTCCCGGTGCAGATCGATGGCGACCCCGCTGGCCGTCGCGACGTGGCCGACGTCGGCCAGCAGACCGTCCGACACGTCGATCATGGCCGTCGCACCGAGTCGGGCCGCCTGTGGTCCGGCCGAATACGGCACCTGGGGACGGCGGTACGCCTCGACCAGCAGCCGCGGCGACCGGAACCCGCGGGACAGGACGGTGTATCCGGCGGCGGCATGCCCGACCCGCCCGGCGAGCGCCACCACGTCACCGGGCCGGGCCCCGCTGCGGAGGACCGGGGCCAGCCCCTGCAGGTCGCCCAGCGCGGTGACCGCGATCGTCAAGGTCGGGCTGGCGGCCATGTCGCCACCGACGACGCTCGCCCCGACCAGCGCGGCCTCGGCCCCCAGCCCGTCGGCCAGTTCCTCGGCCCAGCGGGCCTCCAGGTCGCCCGGAGCGCAGAGTGCGACCAGCAGCGCGGTCGGCACCGCGCCCATGGCCGCGATGTCGGCCTGGTTGGCCGCCGCGGCCCGGTGGCCGATCTCGCGGGCGGACGCCCAGTCCCGGCGGAAGTGCCGCCCGTCGACCAGCACGTCGGTCGACGCCACCACCCGGCTGTCGGGGGCGGCCACCACGGCGGCGTCGTCGCCAGGCCCGAGCAGGCAGTGCGGACCGGTGCCGAGCCGAGCGGTGACCCGGGCGATGAGTCCGAACTCGCCCGCCGAGGACACGCTGTTCGCCGCGCCACGTCCGCTCATTGGTCCACCCTCCCGTCGCCCGCCGTCGCCATTGCCTGTCCTTTGGTCGCCCGCCGTCGCCGCTGGACCTCCGCCCCGCCAAACGCGGACCGCGCCAGGGCGGCAAGGCCGTGGAGCGCGCCCGCTCCGTACGGTAGTTTTCACGACGAGCCACGCGGCGGCGGACGGGAGTCAGTTGTGGTCCAGGCGTACATCCTCATCCAGACCGAGGTCGGTAAGGCGCGTGACGTGGCCACGGCGATCGCGGATATTTCCGGGATCGTGCGGGTCGACGCCGTCACCGGGCCGTACGACGTCGTGGTGCTCACCGAGGCGCATTCCGTCGACGAACTCGGCAAGATGATCGTGAGCAAGGTGCAGATAGTGCCCGGCATCACCCGTACCCTCACCTGTTCGGTGGTGCACCTGTAGGTGGTGGACCAGATCTCGCCGCACCGGGAGCAGCAAAGCGGGGTAGACCGCACGGCCCGCCACGCCGCGCTCTGGGCCACGGCCGTGGCCCTGCCGGTGGCCCTTGTCGTCGGCGTACTCGCCGTTCTCCACCTACGCCCCGGAGCTCCAGCGCCGGCACCGACGCCGTCCCACGCGCCGCGCGCGCAGTCCACGGCCCCGGTGTCGG
>DASVMV010000212.1:0-2229 GCA_036384155.1 Micromonosporaceae bacterium | reverse complement strand
CGACCTCGTCGCCCGAGTGGTCTCTGGAACACATGATGACTCTGTGACGGGTCGTTCGCCAGCGAATCGGAAAATTCGCCGCCGGAGTCGGCGTGGAATACCCGGCCGGCCGACCCCGTTGACCCCCTTGACGGCGCGATGACCAGCCAGGCGTCGAGGTCGTGTACAGTTCTCTGGGCGGTTCTGTGCCGCCGTACATCTTCGCGGGCCGAGGCTCATCCGGGCGTCACCCGCAACAGCCCCCGGACGTTTCAGTCCTCCCGTACGTCTGCAAGGAGTACTTCCGTGGCGAGCAACACCTCTAAGACCGCGCGCGCGTCAGTCCGGGCCGGCCAGGCTGGCCAGGGTGGCGCCCTCAGCGTGCTGGGCGAGTTCAAGTACCTCATCCCGCTGAACGGCGGCAAGCACGCCTACGTGCGCAACCTGACCAACGGCAAGACCGCGCACCTGCGCACCGACTCCGAGGCCTTCATCGAGGAGATCCGGGTGCTGGCCGCCGCCGGCCACGCCGCCAAGATCCGGGCGGAGCTCAACGGCCTCGCCGCCGCCCACCCGGACCACGGCTGGGACAAGACCGAGAAGCGCCTGGTCGAGGCCGGCGTCTTCGAGGGCTGAGCCCTTCCCGCTACACCACGCACCGCCCGTCGGGTCACCCCGGCGGGCGGTTCGTCTTTCTCCGGACGGTCACTGCTCGAGCAGGGCGACCTGCCCGGTGGCCAGGTCGTAGAGGGCGCCGACCACCTCCACCTCGCCGGCGGCGACCGGCCCGGCGAGCAGGTCGTCGGCGCGCAGCGCCGTCACCGTACGCAGCACGTGCCGGCGGACCGCCCGCGAGTGCGCCGCCGGGCCGTCCGCGCCCACTTCGGCCACCGCCGGGGCGATCTGCTCCACCACGTACGCCAGCGAGCCGCCCGGCCGCTGCCCGGTGCGCAACGTGTCGACCGCCGACCCGACCGCCCCGCAGCGTTCGTGCCCGAGCACCATCACCAGCGGCACCCCGAGCTGGCCCACCACGTACTCGATCGAGCCGAGGACCGCCCGGTCGAGGACGTGCGCGCCGGTACGAATCACGCAGATCGACCCGAACGTCTGGTCGAAGATCGCCTCCAGCGGCACCCGCGAGTCGATGCAGCCCAGCACGACGGCGTACGGCTGCTGGTCGCCGGAGGCGACCGCGGCGGCGGCGGTCACGTCGTGGCCGTGCACGGGTTGACCGCTGACGAAGCGGCGGTTCCCGGCGAGCAGCTCGGCCAACGCGGTGCGGGGCGTCCGACCTGCTCCGGAGGCCGGTTTCGGGCTCGGCGGCGGCATGCCCCCAAGCCTGGTCACCGGGGCGGGCCCGCGGGGTCAGGATGCGAATCTTCACACCGCCATGGTTGGCGTGTTGTCATGACGGGTAGCCGGTGTTACCGCCGGGTTACGCCGGTGAGAAATTCCGGCCGGCCCTGGGGAGGTGGCGATGCCCGAGCACCTGGAGGTACGTCTCTCCGACGACGTACGCCTGCACGTCGAGGCGAGTGGGCCGGCCGACGCCGAGGTCACCGCGATCCTGCTGCACGGCTGGACCCTGGACGGGCGCAGCTGGCACCGCCAGCTCGCCGACGTCCGGGAGCGGTTCGGCGACCGGGTGCGGGTGGTCACCTACGACGCCCGCGGGCACGGCCGGTCCAGCTGCATGACGCTGCGGACGGCCACCCTGGCCCAGCTCGGCGACGACCTGGCCGCGGTGGTCGACGAGGTCGCCCCGACCGGGCCGGTGGTGCTGGTCGGGCACTCGATGGGCGGGATGACCGTGATGGAGTACGCCCACCGCCACCCTGACCACTTCGCCGCCCGGGTCGCCGGGCTGGTCTTCGTCTCCACCACCGCCGAGGGGCACACGCACACGGTCTACGGACTGTCGCCCCGTATCGCCCGGTTGATCCGGCTCGCCGAGACCACCGGCGCCGGCGTCCTGGCCCGCTGCGGCTCCTGGCGCCCGCCGCACGCCCTGCTGCGCGCGCTGCGCCCCAGCATCCGCTGGATGCTCTTCGGCGACCGCTGCGACCCGGCCGACATCCGGTTGGTGACCTCGGCGGTGGCGCACGCCTCGCTGCGCTCGATCGGCGGGTTCCGCGCCTCGATCGGCGCCCAGCACCGGCTGGACACGCTCGCCGAGCTGGCCCACCTGCCGGCTGCCGCGCTGGTCGGCGACCGGGACCGGCTCACCCCGCCGCCGTGCGCGGAGTC
>DASVMV010000211.1:0-9108 GCA_036384155.1 Micromonosporaceae bacterium | reverse complement strand
GACTCCGCGCGGCCCGACTCGGCGCGCGGCCCGATTTCCCGGATCGTGGTCTACCCGGTGAGGCGAGTGGCTCCGCTGGTAGGCTGCCAGTCCATGGGGACGTACCTCACCAAGCGGCGCGCCATCGACCTGTGCCGCGTGGCGACCTGCCTCTGTCGCCGCGCCATCTGACGGCGCGGCTCCGCCTGGCCGCCTAGGCTCCCCGGCTGGCATTCCCCGCCAATTCCCCGGGCTGGCATTCCCCGGCGGCGCCGTCCCAGCAGACCGATTTCCCAGCAGATCGATTGCAGCCCGCATACCCACGATCCGTCTTCCGCTGGATCCCGCGTAACGACCGTTCAGCCTGGGCGACCGTCCAGCTTCGACCGTCCAGCTTCGACCGGCGCGGGTTCCTGACCAGCGATCCGGCCCGCAGATCGGCCGGGAAACACGACTTCCTCGCAAGGAGTGATCAAATGAGTCGCGACAGCGCACTCGTCTCGGCCGACTGGGCCGAGAAGACCCTCGACGCCCCGGGTGTCGTCTTCGTCGAGGTCGACGAGGACACCACCGCGTACGACGGCGGTCACCTTCCGGGCGCCATCAAACTCGACTGGAAGACCGACCTGCAAGACCCGGTACGCCGGGACTTCGTCAACCGCCACCAGTTCTCGGCGCTGTTGTCACAGCGCGGCGTCGCCAACGACGACACCGTGGTGCTGTACGGCGGCAACAACAACTGGTTCGCCGCGTACGCGTACTGGTACTTCAAGCTGTACGGGCACCGCGACGTCCGGTTGCTCGACGGCGGCCGCAAGAAGTGGGAGCTGGACGGCCGGCCGCTGGTGGCCGACCCGGTCAGCCGGCCCGCCACCGAGTACGTCGCGCAACCGCCGGACACCTCGATTCGCGCGTTCCGCGACGAGGTGGTCGCCGCGATCGGAACCAAGAACCTGATCGACGTACGGTCTCCCGACGAGTACGCCGGCCGCCTGCTCGCCCCCGCGCACCTGCCGCAGGAGCAGGCGCAACGGGCTGGGCACATCCCCACCGCCAGCAATGTGCCGTGGTCGAAGGCGGCCAACGAGGACGGCACCTTCAAGTCCGACGACGAGCTACGCGCTCTCTACGCGGCCGCCGGTCTCGACGACGGCAAGGAGACCATCGCCTACTGCCGGATCGGCGAGCGCTCCTCGCATACGTGGTTCGTGCTCCGGGAGTTGCTCGGCCACCGCGACGTCAAGAACTACGACGGCTCGTGGACCGAGTACGGCTCACTCGTCGGCGTACCGGTCGCGCTCGGCGACACCCCCGGGTCGAACGACTCGCCCGGGGAGGTCGGACGGTGACCGCTCCCGCCGCCGGCTGCGGCGCGCCCGACCAGGCCGCGCCGCCGCCGGCGAACGTCGACCTGGCTACCGAAACGGTCATCACGGGGGTGGTCCGGACCGGTTCCGGGAATGCCGTCGCCGGCGCGTACGTCCGGTTGCTGGACGACGCCGGCGAGTTCGCGGCCGAGGTGGTCGCGTCGCCGCACGGCCAGTTCCGGTTCTACGCCGCGCCCGGCGCCTGGACCGTACGGGCGTTGTCCCGCCACGGCAACGGCGCCGCCTCCGTCACCGCCGCCCGCGGCGGCAACGAGGTCGCGGTCAGCGTCGGCTGACCGGCCGTCGGGCCGGACCCGTCGCCCGAATCTTGGACAGTTGCCGTTCGCCTCGAACTGTTCGCCTCGAACGGCAACTGTCCACTGATCGCTATCCGTTCACCGGCCATGTCACGATGGCCAGCGTGACGGCCGACCCTAGGACGTACCGGGACTCTGGCGGAGCCCGCCGCCCTCGCTGGATGTTCGTGGTTGTCGCGGCGTGGGCGGCGGTTCTCCTCGTCGTCGCCTACCTGTCGGTGCGGCACGACGAGCCGACGGTGCCCGAGCAGCGCGATGTCGCAGCCGCGGCGCCGGTCGTCGACCGGGCGATCGGGCAACTGGTCGCCGCTGCCGGTGACGACGTCGTCGTCGAGCTTTCACCGCCCCGGCTGACCTCCGGCTGCCGGCTCACCCCGCTCCGGGACGGTGCGGCATTGGACCGGTCGGTCACCGTGCGTACGGCGGTCGGTGCCGAACCCACGGTGCTCGACCGGGTCGCGCAATGGCTGCCCGGCAGCTACCACGCCGGTACGCGGCGCGGCCGGGATGGGGCGACCGTCTCGTTGCGGGCGGACGCGGGCGAGTTCGTCGGCATCCGCGGCGCGCTCGCCGGCCCGGGCGTGCTCACGCTGACCGCAGCGACCGGCTGCCGGCCGGCGTCACCGAACTTCGACCCAACCGTCCGGCTGTTGTACGGCCTGCAGATCGACGAGGAGCCGCCGCGGATCCTCGCCGCGCTCGGCATCTCGCCGTCCGGACCAGTCGTCCGATTCGGCGCGCCGTGCCCGGGGGGCGGCGCCGTTCACACCGCCCGGGGGAGCGGCCGCGCCTCCGGGAAAGAGGCACCGCTGGAAACGGCCGTGCGGCCGGCGGCCGGCGGCGCCGTGGTCGCGGACACCCCCGACCTGTACGCCTACCGCGACGGGCGGCGCAGCGTGGTGGTCGAGCGCGTCGACCGGGAGATCCTGGTAGCTGTCAGTGAGGGGTGCGGTCAGTAGACGAGCGCCTGGGTGTCGTCGGCGAGGACCTCCTCGACGAACACGGCCGCGCCGGCGATCCGCACGCCGGGAAGCAGGTCCGCCTCGGTGATCTCGCGGCGGGCCGCGCACTGGGTGCACAACGTCACCCGACCGCTGGTGAGCACCACGTGCAGAAGTTCGGGCAGCGGAGCGGAGTGCGGCAGGTCGAACTCGGCGGCCCGGCCGGGCAGGGCGAACCAGGACGACTCGCCGGTCAGCCACAGGGACACGTCGGCCCCCGCGGCGACGGCCGTGGCGGCGACCGTGAAGGCCTGGGCGCACCGCTCGGGTGCGTCCGATCCGGCCGTGGCCTTGACGACAAGAGTGCGTGCCATGAGCGCAGCATAGGATTGCCAGGTCATGGTTACCGAGATCGGGTTCGTCAGTTTGCTGGTGGCCGGCTTCGGCGCGCTCGCCGGCGGCCTGGTCTACCTGGCGGTACGCATCTCCAGGGGACGTTGGTGAGCGCGCGAGGAGGGCCGGCACTGGTGAGCGAGAACCCGATGGAGCCGCCGTGGCTCAACGCGCCGCCGGTCGAGCCGTACCCGTACGTCGAGGCTCACGACCTGCGCGAGGGGCCTGACCTGCATCCGGCGCTGCTCGGCCTGCTGCCGTACATCGGGGTGTGGCGGGGGCGCGGCCGGGGCGGTTATCCCACCATCGACGACTTCGACTATGCCCAGGAAATCCGGATCAGCCACGACGGCCGGCCGTTCCTGTTGTACGAATCGCGGGCCTGGATCCTCGACGAGCAGAGCCGCCCGGTGCGCCCCGCCGGCCGCGAGATCGGCTGGTGGCGACCGGTGATGGCCGGTGACCGGGCAACCGACGAGCTGGAGGCGCTGATGAGCAACCCCACCGGCATCATGGAGCTCTACCTCGGCAAGGTCACCGGCACCCGGGTCGAAATGGCGACCGACGCGGTGATGCGGACGGCCACGGCCAAGGAGGTCACTGCCGGCCACCGGCTCTTCGGGATCGTCGAAGGCGCCCTTCTGTACGCCCAGGAGATGGCCGCCGTCGGGCACGGGCTCTCCCCGCACCTGTCCGCCCGGCTGATCCGGGTCGGCGGTTAGCCAGGCGCGGTCACGCGGCCGGGAAGCCGAGCAGGCGCTGCAGCGGGGCCGTCTGGGGTGACGGCGGCAGCGGTACGCCGTCGAGCGAGCGCACCTCGACCAGGCCGCGTACCGACGAGGTGAACCAGACGCCCCCTGCGGTGTGCAGGTCGGCCGGGGTGATCATCCGCTCGGTAGCGACCAGTCCGAGTTCACCGGCGCGGGAGAGCAGCCAGTCAGCCGTCACGCCCGCCAGAATGCCGGTCGCCGCCGCCGGCACCGTGCACAGGGTGTCGCCGGTCAGCCAGACCAGGCTGGCGGTTGGCCCCTCCAAGGCGTACCCGTCGGTCGACGTCCACAGTGCGTCGTCGAATCCGGCGGCCGCCGCCCACCGGAGGGTGGCGGCGCTGACCGCGTACGACAGTGACTTGATTCCGGGCAGCAGCCAGGGCCGGCCGGTCCGGGCGCTGGCGGTCACCCCGAGCGGCACCGTCGCGACCCCGATGCCATCGCGGCGCGCGCGTACGGCGGCGGGCGACACCGGGCCCAGGGTGGCGAACACGGTCGGCTGGCCGTCGTCAGGTCCCCGGGTGCAGGTAAGGCGGACCGCGCCCTCGGCGTCGACCGGCCAGGCGGCGCACGCCGTGTCCAGCAGTCCGATCAGCGCCGCGGGGTCGGGCAGGGGGAGGCCGATGGACGCCGCGGCCCGGCTGAGCCGGGCCAGGTGCTCGCCGGCAAGCCACGGCCGGCCGGCGCGCACGTGCATCGTCTCGAAGATCCCGTCACCGTGCAGGACGCCCCGGTCGTCCGCCCGTACCACCGGCTGGTCCGCCGGTACGATGCCGCGCCCGAGCACCGCCACGATCCGGTGGCCGATCACGGTGCCCGAGCATAGTGCCGAACTATGCTCGGACGGTGTCCGAATCCTCCCTCGCCGAGGTGCTGCGCTCCCGTGGCCTGCGGTTGACCGCGCAGCGGCAGCTCATTCTCGAAGCGGTGCACGAATTGGGGCACGCCACACCCGAGCAGGTGCACGCGGCCGTGCGCGAGGTCGCCGCCGGGGTGAACATCACCACCATCTACCGCACGCTGGAACTACTGGAACGCCTCGGCCTGGTTACCCATACGCACCTGTCGCACGGGTCACCGACCTACCACCCCGCCGGCGAGGCTCAGCACGTGCATCTGGTCTGCCGCGCGTGCGGGACGGTGGGCGAGGTGGACCCGGAGCTGGTGCGGCCGCTCGCCGACCGGCTCGCTGGCGAGCGGGGTTTCCTGATTGACATCGGCCATATGGCGCTGTTCGGCGTCTGCGAAAGCTGCGGGGGAAGAGAATGATCGACATCGCTGGCGCCGTGGCGGTTGACGCAATCGACGAGGAGACGCGGGACCGGCCGGAGGCGACGCACGCCGCTGCCGGCGTGCGCGCCGTCGCCGCCCATTACGGCGACCCGATGCGCGAGCAGCGTGCGGCGTCGACCGGCGTCGGCCTGGTCGACCGCTCGCACCGCGGCGTGATCGCCGTGCCCGGCGCGGAACGCATCGGCTGGCTGCACACGCTGACCAGCCAGCATCTCGCCGAACTCCGCGCGGGCGACGGCACGGAGCTGCTGGTCCTCTCGCCGCACGGCCACATCGAGCAGCACGCCATGGTGGCCGAGGACGGGGAGACCACCTGGCTCGACACCGAACCGGGCAGCACCTGCGACCTGCTGGCGTACCTGGAGAAGATGCGCTTTTTCACCCGCGCCGATCCACGGGACGTCACGGCCGACTGGGCGCTGCTCACCCTCGCCGGCCCGGGTGCGGTCGACGCGGCCGGCACGCTGGGCGTGAACGGGCTCGGCGCTCCCGAGGTGCTGCCGGTGCCGGGCGCGAAGTTCGCCGCCGGCTCGGTGCCACCCCGCCCCTCCGCCCGGTACGACGTACGGCCGCTACCCGGTGGAGGCTGGGCCCGGCGGGTCCCGCTCGGCGTCGACCTGCTGGTGCCCCGACCGGCGATGGCCGAGGTCGTGGAGCGGCTGACCGGAGCGGGGATTCCGGTGGCGGGCCTGTGGGCGTACGAGGCCCTGCGGGTACAGGCGCGGATGGCACGGGTCGGGTTCGAGACCGATCATCGGACGATTCCGGCGGAGCTGGACCTGCTCGCCCGCGCCGTACATCTGGACAAGGGCTGCTACCGCGGGCAGGAGACGGTGGCCCGGGTGCACAACCTGGGCCGGGCGCCGCGCCGGCTCGTCCTGCTGCACCTCGACGGCATGACCACCGACCAGTTGCCGGCGGTGGGCACCCCGGTCGTTCTCGACGGTCGCCCGGTGGGGTTCGTCGGCACCGCCGTGCGGCATTTCGAACTCGGTCCGATCGCGCTTGCCGTGGTCAAGCGCAGCGTGCCGGACGACGCCCACCTGCTGGTGGACGGTACGGCTGCCGCCATCGACCCATCCCCATCCGCGGCGATCTAGGGCGAAGTGTCGTTAGTTGATCTCTGATCGCAGCCATTTGCCCTAGATCGACGAGGTGGGGGCGAGGCTGAGTAGGATCCCCGGCATGACGACTGGGACGTTGATCACTGTCGCTCCGACCGGAGCCGAATCAGCCAAGGCCGACGTGCCCGCCCTGCCGGTGACCCTGGACGAGCTGATCCTGACCGCGAAGGAGTGCGAGGCGCTGGGCGCGGCGGTCATCCACGTGCACATCCGGGACGACCAGGCGCAGCCCACCCTCGATCTGGGCCGGCTCCGGGAGACCGTGGCGACGTTGCGGCAGAGCACCGACCTGGTCGTGCAGTTGTCCTCGGGTGGGGCGGTCACCGACCCCGAGGCGGACCGGCTGGCCGTCCTTGAGGCGGCGCCGGACATGGCCTCGTGCACCATGGGCACGGTCAACTTCGGCGACGACGTGTTTCTGAACCGGTGGGCCTTCATCGTCGACCTGCACACCCGGATGCAGGAGCGCGGGATCGTCCCCGAGTACGAGATCTTCGACCTGGGTCACCTCACCGCGCTGCACCGCCTGCTCGACAAGCACGGGCTGCCCGCCGGCGGCCACGTGCACGTCGACTTCGTGATGGGCGTACCGGGCGGCATGCCGGGCACGACGGAGGCCCTGGTCGCCTGCCGCCAGGCCCTCCGTGACCTGCCGGAGGGCGCCACCTTCTCGGCGACCGGCGTCGGGCGCACCACCATCCCGGTTCTCCTCGCCTCGCTGTCGGCCGGAGGCCATCTGCGGGTCGGCATGGAAGACACCATCACGTACGCCAAGGGGCGGCCGGTGGAGTCGAACATGCAACTGGTGGCCCGGGCGGTCGGATTCGCCCAGCTCGCGCAGCGCCCGCCGCTCACCCCGCCACAGGCGCGGGAGATGCTCGGGATTCCGACCCGACCGTAACGGGCGTCTCGGCTGTGCGACGGTACCTCGGCAGTGCGGGTTACCTCGGCAGTGCGGTGGCGCGGTCGGTACCGTCCACCGCATGACAACGATCTACCGGGGCGGGGAGCCCCTCGCCGAGGTGGTCCGCTCGGGCTTCGTAGAGGGCTTCCACCGCGGATCCGTGGCGGTGCTCGACGAGAGCGGGGCGGTCCGGGCCGCCGCCGGTGACATCGAGTCCCCGGTGTTTCCCCGGTCGTCCAACAAGCCGCTGCAGACCGTCGGAATGCTCCGGTCTGGGCTGCGCCTGACCGATCCCGCCGACATCGCGCTGGTGAGCGCCAGCCACCACGGCGAGGAGGTGCACCTCGCCCGGGTACGCGCGCTGCTGCGCAGCGCCGGTCTAGACGAGTCCGCCCTGCGCTGCCCGCCGGACCTGCCGTTGGGGAAGCCGGCCGCGGATGCCGTGATTCGGGCCGGCGGGGGCCGGTCCCGGCTGCTGATGAACTGTTCCGGCAAGCACGCGGGGATGCTGCTGACCTGCCGCGCCGCGGGCTGGCCGCTGGAGGAGTACTGGCATCCGGACCACCCGCTGCAGGAGCGGCTGCGCGCGACGGTCGAAGAGTTCACCGGGGAGACGGTGTCGGCCGTCGGGGTAGACGGGTGCGGGGCTCCGGTCCTTGCCGTGTCGCTGACCGGGCTCGCGCGGGCGTACCTCCGCCTGGTGTCCGGTCCGCCGGGCTCGGTGGAGGAGACGGTGGCCACGGCGATGCGGGCCCATCCGCTGATGGTCGCCGGCACCGGCGCCGACGACACGCGGCTGATGGAGGGCGTACCCGGACTGCTCAGCAAGAGCGGCGCCGAGGGCGTCGCGGCGGCGGCGATGCCCGGGGTCGGCGTGGTCACTCTGAAGATCGACGATGGCGCGGCGCGGGCCCGGATGCCCGTCCTGGTGGCTGCCCTGCGCCGGCTGGACGTCAAGGCCGACGTCCTCGACGACCTGGCGGAGGTGCCGGTCCTGGGCGGCCGTGAGCCGGTCGGTGCGGTTCGCGCCCTCTGGTAACGGCCTCGTCAGTTCAGGAAGCCTCGTCAGTCACGACGACTTGTCAGGTCAGAAAATCCAGCAGCGCGGCGTTGACTGGCCCGGGCTGTTCCAGGGGCGCCAGGTGGGCGGCGTTCGGAATGTCTGGCAACCGGACGGCTCCCGGCACGGCCGCCGCGACCCGGTCGGCCAGTCGCTTGAAATCGGGTACGTCGTATGCGCCCACGCCGACCAGGACGGGCACCCGAAGCTCGCCGAGCCGGCCGAGCGCGGGCGGGTCGAGCTCGCTCGTGGGTACGGCCGCCAGCGCCTGCTCGGCGGCTAGGGCGTGCCGGTCCATCTCCTCGGCGAAGCGCAGCAGCGCCGGGTCGACCTGGGCGGGTTGCCGGCCAGGACCGACCACGAAGAAGCGCACCTCGGCGGCGGCGACGGCGTCGAGGTCGTCCTCGTCCACCTCGCCGATCGTCGATTCCCATAGCGCCTTCGCCTCGTCCGACAGACGATGACCGGAGACAGCGGTGTCGAAGAGCGCGAGCGCGGAAATCCGATCCGGGTGGGCCAGCGCCGCGTCGATCGCCACCGCACCCCCGAAGGAGCAGCCGACGAGCGCGGCCTGCTCGATGCCGAGCGCGTCGATCAGACCGACGACGTCGTCATGGTGGGCGAATGGTCCGGCCGGTAGCGCCGATTGGCCGTACCCCGGGAGGTCGGGCGCGAGCACCCGATGGCGGTGCGCGAGCGCCGCGACCTGGTGGCGCCACATCCGCCGGTCGGCGATGCCGGCGTGCAGCAGCACGACAGGCGTTCCAGTCGCACCCGCGCGGCTCGGGTCGCCGGTGTCGTCGTACGCCAGCGCCGTTCCCATGACATCGATCTTGGTCACCCGGCGACGCTATGCCCGCGCGCCCGGGCCGGCAATCGAGTTTCGGCGCGGGGCTTGTCGGTGAGACCTTGCTAACTCTGGCTAGCGCTTCGCTTGCTCGAGCTAGCGTCGCGGACCTA
>DASVMV010000210.1:0-5425 GCA_036384155.1 Micromonosporaceae bacterium | reverse complement strand
GTTACGAGGCCCAGCAGCGCGACGCGGCGCTGCGGCCGCTCACCGCCGCGTGCCGCCGCGCGCTCGCCGCGGCCTGCAACGCGCCGCTGCGCCCCTGACCGGGCCGCTCAGATTTCGTCGATCAGGTCGGCCACTGAGCCGATGATCCGGGACGGCCGGTACGGATACCGTTCAGCCTCGGTGCGGGTGCTGATCCCGGTGAGCACCAGGACCGTCTCCAGGCCGGCCTCCAGACCGCAGAGGATGTCGGTGTCCATCCGGTCGCCGATCATGGCGGTGGTCTCGGAGTGCGCCTCGATGGTGTTGAGCGCCGAGCGCATCATCATCGGGTTCGGCTTGCCCACGAAGTACGGCTCGACCCCGGTGGCCTTCGAGATCATGGCCGCCACCGAGCCCGCGGCCGGCAGCGCGCCCTCGATGGACGGGCCGGTCGCGTCGGGATTGGTGCAGATGAACCGGGCCCCGTCGTTGATCAGGCGGACCGCCTTGGTGATCGCCTCGAAGCTGTACGTGCGGGTCTCGCCGAGCACCACGTAGTCGGGCGAGAAGTCGGTCAGGATGTAGCCGACCGCGTGCAGGGCCGTGGTCAGGCCGGCCTCACCGATCACGTACGCCGTGCCGCCCGGCCGCTGGTCGGCCAGGAACTGGGCGGTCGCCAGCGCGGCCGTCCAGATCGATTCCTCGGGCACGTCGAAACCCATCCGGGTGAGCCGGGCCTGCAGGTCGCGCGGGGTGTAGATCGAGTTGTTGGTCAGCACCAGGAACGGCCTGCCGGAGACCCGCAGCCGGTTGATGAACTCGGGCGCACCCGGCACCGGTTGGCCCTCGTGCACCAGGACACCGTCCATGTCGGTCAGCCAGCTCTCGACCGGCTTGCGGTCCTTCACGCGGCCTCCTCGGAGCTTACGGCCGGCGGGCGGGAGGAAGGCAGCAGGCGGCCGGGCAGTTGTCCCACGCGGGCAGCGTACCGAGGCGGCGGCGCGGCCCGGGCGCGGCGGCGTCGAGCCGCTCGGCGACCAGTTCCCGGACCATCGCCACGAAGCGCGGGTGGGTGCCCGGGGTGGCGGCGCGGACGAAGTCCAGGCCGACCCGCTTGGCGGTCGCGACCGCCTCGGTGTCCAGGTCCCACACCACTTCCAGGTGGTCGGACACGAACCCGACCGGGCTGACCACGACCGCCGTGGTGCCGGCATCGGCGAGCGCGGCGAGGTGGTCGTTGATATCCGGCTCCAGCCACGGCACCCGCGGCGGACCGGACCGGCTCTGCCACACCAGGTCGTACGGCAGATCGGGCGCTGCCGCGGCCGCGACGAGGCCCGCCGTCTCGCGCAGTTGCGCCTCGTACCGGCCCCCCTCGGGACCAGCTGCTGCGGCCGCGGACAGTGGGATCGAATGCGCCGTGAACACCAGCCGCGTGGTCGCCGGGCGCGCGGCGCCGAGGGTCGCCAGCGCCGCCCGGACGGCCTCGGCGTGCGGCTCGACGAACCCCGGGTGGTCCCAGAACTGGCGCAGCTTGTCGATGACCGGCGCGCTCGGGCCGACCGCCGCCCGGGCGGCGGCGATGTCCTCCTGGTACTGGCGGCAGGAGGAGTAGCCGCCGTACGCGCTGGTGACGAACGCCAGCGCCCGGCGTACGCCGTCGTCGCGCATCTGTGCCACCGTGTCGGCGAGCATCGGATGCCAGTTCCGGTTGCCCCAGTAGACCGGCAGGTCCAGACCATGGGCGGCGAAGTCCGCCCGGATCGCGTCGAGCAGGTCCCGGCACTGCTGGTTGATCGGCGAGATGCCGCCGAAATGCTGGTAGTGCTCGGCGACCTCGGCCAGCCGCTCGGGTGGCACCCCGCGGCCCCGGGTCACGTTAGCGAGGAACGGCAGCACGTCGTCGGGGTGCTCAGGCCCCCCGAACGACACGACCACCAGAGCGTCGTACGCCATGACCCCATTGTTCCCGGCCCGCCGACCGCTCCCCCGGACGGCCCCCTCAGGCGCCGATCGCGTGGTAGCCGCCGTCCACGTGCACGATCTCGCCCGTGGTGGCCGGGAACCAGTCGGACAGCAGCGCCAGGCAGGCGCGGGCGGCCGGCTCCTGGTCGGCGAGGTCCCAGCCCAGCGGAGCCCGTTCCGCCCACGCGTCCTCGAACTGCTCGAATCCGGGGATCGACTTCGCCGCCATGGTGCGCAGCGGCCCGGCCGACACCAGGTTGCTCCGGATGCCCTTCGAGCCCAGATGCAGGGCGAGGTACCGCGACGCCGACTCCAACCCGGCCTTGGCCACCCCCATCCAGTCGTACACCGGCCAGGCCCGGGTGGCGTCGAAGGTCAGGCCGACGATCGAGCCGCCCGGACCCATCAGCGGCAGCGCCGCCGTGGCCAGCGCCTTGTACGAGTACGTGGAGACGTGCACCGCCGTGGCCACGTCGTCCCAGGGCGCGTCGAGGAACCCGCCGCCCAGACAGCTGGCCGGGGCGAAGCCGATCGAGTGCACGACGCCGTCGAGGCCGTCGACGTGCTCGCGCACCCGGTCGGCGAGCGCAGCGAGGTGGTCGGAGTTGGTCACATCCAGCTCGATGACGGGCGCCTCGTTCGGCAGCCGCCTGGCGATCCGCTCCACCAGCGACAGCCGGCCGAAGCCGGTGAGCACCACAGTGGCCCCATTCTCCTGGGCGAGCTTCGCCACCGAGAACGCGATCGACTGGTCGGTGATGACGCCGGTGACGAGCAGCCGCTTGCCGGCCAGCAGTCCAGACACGGGGAGGTCCTCCGTACTCTCGGTTGTCGGTCAGTGGCCCATGCCGAGGCCGCCGTCGACCGGGATGACGGCGCCGGAGATGTAGCCGGCCGCGTCCCCGGCAAGCCAGGTCACGACGCCGGCCACCTCTTCGGGGGCGGCGAACCGCCCGGCCGGGATGGCCTTGCGGTATTCGGTCCTGCGGTCCTCGGGCAGCGCGGCGGTCATGTCGGTGTCGACGAAGCCCGGCGCGACCACGTTGGCCGTGATGTTGCGGCTGCCCAGTTCGCGGGTGATCGACCGGGCCACGCCGACCAGCCCGGCCTTGCTGGCCGCGTAGTTCACCTGCCCCGGGCCGCCGTAGAGTCCCACCACCGAGGAGATGAAAATCATGCGGCCCCAGCGGGCCCGGACCATCTTGGTCGCGGCTCGCTTGGCGCACCGGAACGCCCCGGCGAGGTTGGTGTCGACCACCCGCGTGAACTGCTCGTCGGACATCCGCATGAGCAGCGTGTCGTCGGTGATCCCGGCGTTGGCGACGAGCACCTCGACCGGTCCCAGTTCGGACTCCACCGCCGCAAAGGCGGAGTCGACGGCGGCGGGGTCCGTGACGTCGCACCGCACGCCGAAGAAGCCCTCGGGCGCGTCACCGCTGCGATGGGTCACCGCCACCCGGTCGCCCTGCTTGGCGAAGGCCTGCGCGATGGCCAGGCCGATGCCGCGGTTACCTCCGGTCACCAGCACTGTTCGGGCCACGGTGGCTCCTCTCCAAAGATCGCTGCGGCTTGGAGACTAGGCGTTACCGCACGGTAATCGCTAACCCGGCCGGCGTCATACCGAGGTATGATCCGGGAGATCGCTCCACCACCTGAACCCGCCCTCGCTGCTTGTCGTCGCCCTGGCGGTCGCGCAGGTGGGCCTGGCCCAACTCGTACGACCCCGTCTCGCGCGGGTGGCAACCGCGCCGGCGTTCCGGCGGCTGGTCGACACCGCCAACCGGTACGCCATGCCGATCTTCCTCTGGCATCAGAGCGTGCTGATCGTTGTCACCGCTGCGACGTTGTGGCCGGCCGGTGGCGCTGCCCTGCGAGGTCTGCACCCGGCGCCCGTCGATGCCGGATGGTTGTTGGCCCGGGTCGGCTGGCTCCCGGTATTCGCGCTCACCCTCGTCACCGTCTGCGCATTGACAGCGGGTGGGGTACGATCGTGGACGGTTTTCCGGGCCCGCCGACCGACGGAGGTGATCGCTGTGCGAGATAGCGATCCTTCCAGTCGTAGCCGGCCCAGCCGCCCCCTCCGCTGAGGTGTGCCTCGGCCCGGTGGGGCCTTCCGACGCCGCCCGGCTACGACTGTTCTCTCGTGCGTCCGTTCCCTTCCGCGTGCCGACACCGCCGGAGAGTCGCCGATGAACCGTTACGTCGCCCCCGTGGGCTTCACCCTCGCCGCCGTCTGGGTGATGGTCATCTTCGTCCTGGTCAGCGCGACCAGCTGAGCTCGAGCCTGCTCAGGGCAGCCGGGACGTCCACAACAGACTCATCGCTCCCGCGCACAGCGCGAAGAGCAGAGCGAAGCCGGCGTACCACTGGGTCACCTCGCGGGGCTCGACCCGGAAGCCGATCGAGCTGCCCATGTCCTCGTACACCTTCTTGAGCTCGGCCGCCGACGCCGCCTCGTAAAAGAAGCCCTTGGTCGTCTCGGCCAGTTCGGCCAGCGCGAACCGGTCCACCGGCACCCGCTGGACCTGTCCGGCGATCTCGACCTGGCCGGCGTCGGTGCCGAACGCGATCGTGGACACCGGCACGTTCGCCGCCGCCGCGGCGCCGGCCGCCTCCTCCACCGACCGGCCGGAGGTCCGGTACCCATCGGAGAGCAGCACGATGCGCGCCGGCGGGGCGCCCTGCGCGCCGTCGGCCGGCACCGATCGGATCGCCTCCAGACAGGTGAAGACGGCCTCGCCGGTGGCCGTGGCCTCGGCCAACGTCAGCCCGTCGATGGCCTGGGTCACCGCCGGGCGGTCCTTGGTCGGCGAGACGAGCACGTTCGCCGACTTGGCGAAGGCGACGAGTCCGACATTGAAGCTCTCCGGTAGCTGGCCGACGAACTGCTTCGCCGCCTCCTGCGCCGCCTGGATCCGATTGGGCGCCACGTCGTCGGCCTGCATCGACAGCGACACGTCGATGGCCAGCATGATGGTGGCCCGCTCCAGCGGCTGCTCGGTGTCGACCGACGGCCGGGCCATCGCGGTGGCCAGCGCGGTCAGGCTGAGCAGGAAGGCCGCCGCCGCGGCGTGCCGGCGCCAGCCCAGGCCCTTGGGCGCCAGCGTGCTGAGCAGCTCCACGTTGGTGAACCGGACCGCGTACGCCCGCCGCCGGAACTGGCGCCAGACGTACGCCGCGGCGATCGCCAGAACGGGCAGCAGCGCCAGCAGCCACCACGGTTCCAGAAAACGGATCATGAATCCCTCGCTCTACGACTGGCCGCGGTGGGCCGGGCGGGCGGTCGTACCGCGGGTGCGGGCGTGCCGCTGGACGGCGACGAACCGCACGATGTCCAGCAGCCAGTCCGAGTCGGTGCGCAGCCGCAGGTGGGCGGCGCCGGCGACGCGCAGTTCCTGGGCGATCGCGGCCCGCTGCGCGGCGGCGGCCTCGGCGTACCGGCGCCGCAGCCGCCGGTCTGCGGTCTGCACCTCGTGCAGCG
>DASVMV010000209.1:0-1678 GCA_036384155.1 Micromonosporaceae bacterium | reverse complement strand
CGGGCCGCGCGCCGAGGCGGGCGGCGCGTATTCGGGCCGAGTCGGCGCGGCCCGACTCGGCGCGTCGGTCGTCAGCTGAGCGAGTTGATCGGCACATCCTTGGCCGTCGCAGTGACGGCGAGGCCCTCGGGCAGCGGCTTCACGTCCTGCACCTCGAGCCGGAACGGCAGGGCGGGCAGGTCCACGTTGATCGAGATCTGCTTCGCGTACGCGTTGACCAGCGCCTGCGCGGCTGGAAGGTTCGGCAGCCCTTCGGCGCTGAGCGTGTCGAATCCGATCCGTACCTTCCCGCCGGCGACCGTCACGTTGGCGGTGCCGGTGACGGTGACCTGCTGGCCGAGCACCTCGAGCGGCGCCCTGACGGCGACCTTGCCGTTCTGCTCGGACAGCTGGAGGCCCGGACGGTTCATCAGCTCCGCTACGCTGGAGTAGGTCAGCGTGCCGGTACCGTGCACCGTCTCCGCCGTCACGTCGCCCTGCCCGGAACGCAGCGTCTTGATCGACGCGTGCACGTTACGGGCGTCGATGTCCAGCTGTGGGAGGCTGAGGGCGTTGCCCTTGACCGATCCCCGGACGTCGTGCATCACGATCTGAATCGACTTGTATCGCTCATCGAGCACCTGGGTCAGAAAGGGAAAACCGCCGACCGTCACGTCGGGCGCCGACGCCTGAACGTTCTGCTTCGCCACCTCACGGCGTACCTGGTCGGCGATGGCCCGCTCGGCGAACGCGGCCGCCGCCCGGTCCGCGGCGAAGAGCAGCCCGGCGAGGACGAGGATCAGGACGATCGTGCCGCCGAGCAGCCGCCGGCCCCGCCGGCGCGGCCGTTCGTCGGCCTCGACGTACGCCGGGTAGGTGTCTGCCACGCCGCCTCCTCTGATCTGGGCCCGTTTGTCGGCCAGCTCGGTAGCCAGCTCGATTCGGTCGGCCAGCTCGCTCGCTTCCCTCTACCCGATTTCGGCCTCGGCCACGCGGCCTCTTTCCGGGCCGCCTACATGACGAACACGGTCACCACGTACGCCGCCGGTGCAGCGAGCGCGAACCCGCCCAGTGGGCCCTGCATGTGCCGGGCAAGCCACATCGTGGGTGGTTCGCCGGCCATGCGACGGCCGGCTTCCACGTAGTCGGCCGCCAGGTCGGCCAGGACCGCCGCACCGGCTGCGACGACTCCCCCGATGGCTGCGCTGGTGGGGGTGAAGCCCCAGACGAAGCTGCCGAGCACGGCACTGGCGCAGGTGCCGGACATCGCGCCGGCCACCACCCCGACCGCGCCGCGCGCGAC
The DNA here is from genome assembly GCA_036384155.1 of Micromonosporaceae bacterium. Lineage (GTDB taxonomy): Bacteria > Actinomycetota > Actinomycetes > Mycobacteriales > Micromonosporaceae > DASVMV01. The sequence continues at coordinate 396 of DASVMV010000209.1, read as the reverse complement.
CTGCGGCGCCAGTCGCGGGTTCGGCAGCACGGCATCGAGCACGCGGGCGACCACCAGCGCGACGGCCGCCGCCGTCAGGCAGACGAAGATGGCCTGCGTTCCGCCGGGGCGCCGGCTGAGCAGGATGAGGGCGCCGAACGACACCACCCCACCGACGATCAGCAGGGTGGCGCCGAGCGACTCGATGACCCGCCGCCGGTCGGCCCGCCGTACGAGCTGACCGAGTACCCCCGCGACGAACCCGGCCAGGACCAGGTACAGCAGCGGCGCAAGCGCGGCCACCCGCGGCCGGACCGCGGCGACATCGGCGGCCGCCGCCACGGCGACGCTCACCGCTCCGATGAGCAGCAGCGCGGGCGGGCGCATCGCCATGCACCAGGCGAGCACGAAGAGCAG
>DASVMV010000208.1:0-9930 GCA_036384155.1 Micromonosporaceae bacterium | reverse complement strand
TCCTGTTGCTGCCGTTGCGGATCGAGACCCGCTTCGGCACCGGTGACGCAGGCCAACCTCAGCTGTGGGTGCGCGTGTACCCGGACGTGTGCCTGGTGGACTCGTTCGAGCCCGAACTGTCTACCCAGGAGGTCGACAACGCCCGGGCGTTCTGGGCTGCCATCTGGCGCGCCGGCGGCGACGAGGCGGGGGAGCGCACCGCGTGGCGCGACCTGGTGGCCGCGCACGGCTCCGGCCGGGCGGGCTGGATCGTACGCCGCTACGAGCCGCTGAACCCGCTGGACCAGCCGCAGCGCGGTGACCCGGCCGGGGTGCTGCTGGTCATCGTCGCGACGGATCCGTTGCCGTCCGCTGCGGCCGAGTACTGGGAGGCGGCCTGGCGGGCCGGGGGCAACCCGGCGGCCCTCCAGGAGGCGTACGCCGCCCTGGAAGACGCTGCCGGCAGGGGCACGGCCCGCGAGATCGCTGAGGCATACCGGCCGGTCAACTTCGACGATCCGCCCGCACCGGCACACACCCGGGCCACCACGCCGGTACGGGTCGCCGTACTGCGGCTGCCCCCACCCGACCAGGTGCCCACGCGCCGCCGATCCTGGTCCAGCCCGGCCCGGGTCGACCTGCTGCCGGAGCGCTTCGTGCTGGTCGGCTACCGCGCGACCGGCGATCCACTGGTCGTCACCGGAAGCCCGGTACGCACTCCGCTGCTAGTCAGCCCCGACCCGAACGCGCCGCCGGACCAACAGTTCAAGCCCGACGATGCAACCGTGCAGATCCCCGACCAGCTGGCCTGGATGTTCAACTTCGACAAGGCCGTCGACGCCGGCATGGCGTTCCGGATCGACCTGAACCCGCAGCAGGCCGCCGCCGGGTTCACCCGGCTGGTGGTGCTGGGCGTACGGCTGGTCGACGCGCCACGCGACGGCCGGGAGAACCTCGAACGATTGCTGGAGCACCATCTGTACAGCCGTTCCGGGCTGGAGATCGTGCCGCAGGGCACGCCGACGAACAACACCGAGAAGGCCGGCGCCGGGTACTCGTTCCGGGACGACCCGGACGCCAGCTTCGAGGTCTTCTTCCGCCAGAGCCCGCAGTACACACTGGAGGAGGACCCACTGCTGCGCCGTGACGGGCAGTGGCTGGCCGAGCTTGTCGGGCTGGGCCACGACCTGGTGCAGCGCATCCCACACGCGGGCGGGCGCGACCAGCTCGAGGCGCGCGCCATGCAGGTCGCCCTGTGGCCGGGCACCTTGGGCTACCTGATGCGCACTCTGATGGCGCCGGTGTTCAGCGCGGAACAGATCGCCGCCACCCGGGCGTTCTTCACCCGGTACGTCAGCGGGCGCGGCCCGATCCCGGCGCTGCGCATCGGCAGCCAGCCTTACGGCATCCTGCCCACCACCGCGTTCGACCGCACCGGCGAACGGGGCGGGCTCTACGAGATCCTCAATCGCATCGACGCGGACTGGGCGCCGTTGCTGGAGCGGGTTTCGTTCGTCGGCCAGCGCACCGGCGACCCGCACCAGATCCTGCTCGACGTGCTGGGCCTGCACCCCGGGTCGGTGGAGTACCACCCCCTGCAGGCGGACAGCCTCGAGCACAAGTTCTTCGAGCTCGCCTTGCTCAACTACCCGGTGGCGCTGCAACTGCTCAACCTGGACCCGGCGATCGTCCCCCTGACGCTGCTGCGCAGCTTCGGGTACGTCGGCGAGCAGGTGCCATCGTTGCTCAACCGGGTGTACCGGGCCCGCCAGACGCCGCTGACCGGACCGCTCGTCGACGACCGTCCGCTCTCGGAGCGGGAGCCGGTACGCCGCTACGCCGGTACCCGCAACTACATCGAATGGCTGGTGGACGCGGCGACCGACGGCATCGAACGGATCCAGCAGGAGCAGGGCTTCGACGGTGACGTCAAGCCGACGCCGCTGCTGTATCTGTTGCTGCGGCACGCGGTGCAGCTCAGCATCCACGCCACCGCTGTGCGGTTGCAGGTGGCGGCGGGAGTGCTCGACGACCCGGCTCCCCGGTGGCGGGAGCCGCCGTTCGTACATGTCCGCACCGCCGAGGACCACAGCGAGAGCCGCTACGCCGAGCTGTTCCGCGCGGATGCGCGGGTGACCGGCTCGGAGTCGGTGCTTCTCGGCGACTACATCGCGGGCAACATACGCGCCGTCGACCCCGACCTGCGCGAGCAGATCGAGGCGCTGGAGCGACTCGGCCAGGTGCCGACAGCGCGCCTGGAACGGGTGTTCGCCGAGCACATCGACACCGTCAGCTACCGCCTCGACGCATGGAAGACGGGGCTGTTGACAGAGCGACTGGACCGCCAGCGACGCCGCGAGCCGAATCCCGACGGCGGCGGCCCGATCAACATCGCGGCCGCAGGGCGCAGCGAAGGCGGCGAAGACGGTGAACCGGACGGGCTGTTCCTCGGCGCATTCGGCTGGCTGGAGGATCTCCGTCCGGCCGGCAAGGTGCTCAGCCCGGCGAACCTGCCCGAGGACCTGGCCGCCAAGGTGGACCGGCCGGGCGACGCGACACTCATGCGCGACAGCACCAATGAGGGCCTGATCGCGGCGCCGTCGCTCAACCACGCCACCACCGCGGCCGTGCTGCGCAACGGATACCTGGCCAACGACGGTCGGCTCGCCGTCAACCTGTCCTCGCGTCGCGTGCAGGTGGCGTCGGAGATCCAGGAAGGCATGCGGGGTGGTCAGTCGGTGGGTGCGCTGCTCGGCTACCGGTTCGAGCGCCACGTCCACGACAACGGCCCGCTGCAGGTGCGTGACTTGATCTACCACGTGCGCCGGGCATTTCCGCTGGCCGCCGACCAGATCGCGGCGACCCGCACCGACGACGGCGAGGCGAAGGAGTCGGTGGCCGCGATAAACGTCGTGGACGGCCGCAAGCTGATCGAGCACGTGGAGAAGAACCGGCAGTTCAGCTACCCCTTCGGCCTGACCACACTTCCGCGCCGCAGCGGAGAACAGGAGGCGGCGCTGACCGATGCGCTGGCACACATCCGCGACGCCAACGACGCACTCGCCGACCTGGTCCTGGCCGAAGGCGTCCACCAGGCCGTGCTGGGTAACTACGAACGCTCCGCCGGCACGCTAGACGCGTTCGCCAAGGGCGGCTACCCACCGGAGCCGGAGGTGGTCCGTACGCCACGCACCGGCATCGGCCTTACCCTGCGCACGGCCATCCACCTGCCGCCGGGGCCGGTGGCCAACCCGCTGCCGGCCATCCCGTTGACACCGCTGGCCACCGCCGAGCCGGCACTCAACGGGTGGTTGCGCCCCTGGTTGCCCGACCCTGACCACGTCGGCTGCCGGGTGACGTTCACCGACCGGGCCACCGGCACCGAGCGTGCCGAGTTCGTCAGTCAGGCCGACCTCGGCCTGCACCCGATCGACCTGGTCTACCGCGTCGATGCCACCACGCAGCAGGCGTTGACCGACCTCGACGACCGCATCCTGACGTTCCTGTACGCCAACTTCGCGCCACGGCTCGACCGGGAAATCCGCCTGCGCCACACGGACCGGCTGGCCGACCGTTATGCCTGGTTCGAGCTGCAGGGGCTGCTGCGCAGCCTGCGCGAGTTGACCGTGGCCGCGCGTCCGCTGCAGCCGGCCGATCTCATGCGCCACAACGACGCGTCGAGCACCGAGCAGGCCACGGCCGTGGTGCCGCGGAGCCGGGTCGAGACCGCGCGTGACGACCTGCGGGACAACCACGTGCCGGCACTGGACGCGCTCGCGGCCGCGCTGGCCAACCCGGCCGTCAGCATCGACGACGCGATAGCGCAGTACGCCGCCACGGCCGGCCGGCTTGCGGCGTACCGGCTGCCGCAGACCGGCACCGGCTTCGCGTTCGAGTGGCGGGCCGGTGCCTACGGCGCGGTCGTGGACAAGCTCGTTCAGCGCGTGCGGACCTGGAACGACCGCCTCGCGGACTTCGAGCGGCGGATCGACGCCTACGACAACGACCTGCCGACCACGACGCCGGAATCCGACCGCATCCCGCTCCTGCGGGCCGCCGACATCGTCATCAGCACCCGGCTGGTCACACCGGAACCGGCCACCGCATTCAACTACCGGCTGGCGCTCGAGGGGCGACGGGACGCGTTCGTCGCCAAGCGCGACGCGCTGCGCGGGCTGGTCGACACCGCCCGCCCGACCCTGGCCCGGCTGCTCGCCGATGCCGAGAGCGAACTGCCGTTGACGGCCTTCGATGCCGAACCGTTCGACCTGACCGCGGACGCCGATGAGGTAGACCGGTTCCGGCGTTCGCTCTCCGACTCGGTAGCCCGGCTCAAGGCCGACCTCACCACTCGGATCTCCACCGTGGACTCGCTGCTCGGCCAGCATGACACCGCCTCGGCAACCGAGCGGGTACGGCTGCTCCAGCAGGCGGCCAAACTGTTCTTCGGTGACGACTTCCAGCTGATTCCCGCCATCACGCTGCCGCCGGCCGCGGCGGCCGAGCTGGCGAAGGCGTGGCAGCACAGCACGTCCGGAGAGCTGACCCGGCACCTTACCGATGCGTCCGGCGCCGACCGTGACTTCCCGGTCGACGACTGGCTGCACGGCACCGCACGGGTCCGGGACAAGATGCATCACTGGGAGAACGCGGTGCTGATCGGCCAGGCGCTGGGCGCGGCCGGCGACGCCGACCTGACCCCGCTGCAGTTGCCGTACGGGCCGGGCGAACCGTGGCTCGCGCTGGAGATACCGGACGGGTACGCCATCGACAGCGACCGGCTGCTGTACATGGCGCATTTCGCCGAGCCGTTCGACAGCGCGGCACCGGTGGTGGGCCTGCTGGTCGACGAGTGGACGGAAGTCGTGCCGGGCACCGAGGAAACCACCGGCATCGCGTTCCACTTCGACCGCCCCAACGCCGAGCCGCCGCAGGCGTGGCTGCTCGCGCTCTCGCCTGGCGGGGCCCGCACCTGGTCGTGGGACGACCTGCTCGCGGTGGTGAACTACACGCTCGACGCCGCCAAGCGCCGCGCGATCGAGCCGGTACACATCGACACCACCGCCTACAGCTGGTTCCTGCCCGCCACCGTGTCCGCGTTCACGTTCCCGGAGATCTCCATCTCCAACAACCTGCTCCGCAATGTGCGGATCTATTCGCGACTGCCGGAGGAGTGAGCGGCGTGGTCGACCGGAACATCGTGCGCAACATGGGCGAGGCGGTTGCCGTGCGGCGCAGCCCGGCGATCACGCGGTGGAACCGGCTCGAAGGCCGGCCCCGCACGCACAGCTTCGACCGCGCGTTGAAGGCCGAGGTGCGCGACGCGTTGTGGATGCTGACCCGCCAATGGCAGCTGGGTGAGTTCCAGGGCGACGACGCCGGCTCACCGGTGCTCGCCCGCGCGTGCATCGACGTCGCGCCGATCACCCGGTTCCAGGCCGGATCCGGGCCGGCGCGGCCACTCGATGCCGACCGGCCCCTTGAGTCCACCGTGGAGAGTCGGCCGCTGCCGTTGTCGGCCGGCGCCCAGTACCTGTCGCTGGATCTGCGCCTGCTTGTCGGACGGCGTTGGCTGAAGCTGCTAACCCGGGAAGCCGCGCGCCCGGGCGGGCTGTCGGCGGATTACCGCGACGCGTACCGGCAGCAGTACCAGATTCTGGTGCCCGACCCGAGCCGGCCCGCGGACGCCGCCATCTGCGCCCACCCGGACGCCTGGCAGCAGGTCAGCGCCGCCGCGGGACGAACGATGGACGGCATAGCGCTGCTGGCCCACCTGGCCGAGCCGGACGGACAGGCGTACGACGACATCGGGGCGGCCGGCTCGGACCAGCCCAAGCTCGCCGCGCTGGCCACCCGGCTCGCCGGCTGGTTCGCCGATCTCATCCAGGCGCCGGCGGCGGAAGGGTCGGAGGCCTGGACGGCGTCCCGGTTGGAGTACCAGTTCGGGCTTTCCGCGCCCGGGTACGCCATGCGCGCCGAGGAGTACAGCCAGGGGCATCTGGACTGGTATGCCCTGCAACGCCAGGCCGGAGAGATCGACGCTGCCGCGGAGCCCGCGCCGTCGGCGCCGGAGCGGCGGGTCCACACATTCCTGCCTGCCTCGATCGTGTTCGAGGGCATGCCGAACACCCGGTGGTGGGCGTTCGAGGATCGCCGCACCAACTTCGGCGAGGTCCGCCCGGACAGCACGGACCTCGGCAAGCTGCTGCTGCTGGAGTTCGGGCTGATCTATGCCAACGACTGGTTCGTGCTGCCGTACACGGTGCCGATCGGCACGGTCATCGAGGTCAAGGGGATCGCGGTGTCCACCGTGTTCGGGGAACGGTTCTGGGTGGAACCGGTCCGCGAGCTACCGGCGCAGGAGTGGCAACGCTGGAGCATGTTCGCGCTGACCCCGGACGAGTCTGAGGCCGCGTCACCGGCGGTGCGCCTGGTGCTGCTCCCAGTTACCCCACACGTGCAAGAGAGCCGGCCAGTGGAAGAGGTCGTGTTCATCCGCGACGAGATGGCGAACATGGTCTGGGGCATCGAGCGGCGGGTGCCGCTGCCGTCCGGGAGCAGCCGGCCGGGGGTCGAGGCCGCCCGCGAGTACCGGGAATACCTGCAGCGGCTGGTTCCCACACCAGCCGGTCCGCCGCCAGAGCCGGCCGCCCCGATCCGCTACCAGGTGATGAACACCGTTTCGGAGCACTGGATCCCGTTCATCCCGGCGCACGTCGAGGGCAGTGTCCGCGAGATTCAGCTGCAGCGGGCCGCGCTGCCGCGAATCCTCGACGGAGCCACCGGGCGTCCGGAGAAGGTGCATCCGCGAACCACTCTGCTGCGCCACGGGCTGCCCCGGGCGTACTTCATCCACGAGGAGGAGGTGCCGCGGGCAGGGGCGGTGGTCACCCAGACCTACCAGCGCACGCGTTGGATCGGCGGCAAGGTCGCCGTCTGGTTCGGCGCCCGCAAGCAGACGGGTCGCGGGGAGGGGTACAGCGGGTTGCGCTTCGACGGCCTGGTCCAGACGGGAAGCTGACGACAGCTCCCAGCCCAGCTCGGCTACCCGGGTCGACATGACCGTGCTGCCGGGCCCGCTCGGTCACCCAGGAAGCCACGACCGGGCCGAACGACCGGGCCGGGCATTCCCGACGACCACGGCCAGCCTCAGCGCTGCCCCGCAATCGGAGTGGTCTGCGCCGACGCGATCAGCCAACCGGCGTCGCCCCGGACGACGACGTAGGTGAGGCACCCGACGCTTCCCGGCAACCGAGCCCGGTCTCCTGCCTGCCTGTGGTCGTGCACCGTCTTGGTGCACGAGGCGATAGCGACGGTGTCGGTGACCAACTCGACCCGGTCCACGTCGACGGTCGTCCGTACGTCCCTCAGCGGACTGGAGAGCGCCTGCGTCATCGCGTCCTTGAAGCTCTCGCGTCCGAAGATCCGCCTGCCCGCGATGTTGACGATGCTGACGTTGTCCGTGTGCAGAGCCATCAGTCTCTCGACGTCATTTTGATGCTCCTGTGCTTCGGCGATGATTCCTCGGATCTGCTCCTGGGCCGTACCGGCTGGCGGCTGTTGTGTCACGAAACGCTCCTGTGTAGACGGGGTGTAGCCGCCAGTACACTTCGTCAAGTCAACTTGACGTCAAGCGATTGGGTCAGTGAGTTGCCTCATATCGACACCGACCGCCACTGGCTCAAGCCGGGCGAATTGGCCGCGCGCACCGGGGTCGCCGTCTCCACGCTCCACTACTACGAGAGCCTGGGCCTGATCAGCAGTCGCAGGACCGCGGGAGGCCGCAGGGAGTTCCGCCGGGACACACTTCGCCTCCTGGCCTTCATCCGTACTGCCCAGCGCGTCGGGGTGTCCCTGGATCGCATCAAGGAAGCCCTGGACCAGCTGCCGCACGAACGCGTCCCAACCGCGGCAGACTGGGCGAGGCTGTCGCGGGGCTGGCGTCAGGACCTGAACCGGAGGATCGAGGAACTGACCGCGCTACGGGATCGTTTCGACGACTGCATCGGCTGCGGGTGCCTGTCTCTGCAACGCTGCCCCTTGAGCAACCCCGACGACTGCCTCGGGGCGAGAGGCCCAGGACCTCAACGGCTGGGACCAAACAGCTAACGGCATGTGGCGTCGAGGACCTGCTCGCGCAGGCGATCCACCGCTGCGCTACAGGCGTATCGCCAACGGATTTCACATCCGCTGCCATGGTCCGCCCATGCCTAGGATCAGGATCCGGTGACCTCGTTCCGTGGCCGCGGGCCGCCCGGCGCCGAGGGCATCCGCGTGATCGGCGGCAGCACCAGCGCGACGAGGGCGACCACCGCGATGACCGTGAACGGCAGGGTGTAGTGCTTGCCGCTGGCCTCGTACAGCAGCGCGGTGACCAGCGGGCCGACGACCCCCCCGATGCTCCACGCCACGATCATCGCGCCGTAGACGGCGCCGGCGTTCGGAGTGCCGAAGTAGTCGGCGGCGGTCGCCGGCATGGTGCCGAAACCCCCGCCGTACGCGAGGTAGATCAGCGCGGCGAGCACCGCGAAGAGCGCGAACGCGGTGGCGTGCGGCAGGATGACGAAGCAGACCGCCTGCAGCGCGAGCATCCCCAGGAAGGCGGACATCCGGCCGATTCGGTCGGACAGCCACGCCCAGAACACGCGCCCGCCGCCGTTGAACAGCCCGAGGATGCCGACCAGGGTCGCCGCCGTGGAGGCGCTCACCCCGGCCACCGCCTGTGCCGCGTCCGACGCCTGGGAGATCAGGGCGATCCCGCAGGTGACGTTGAGCGCCAGGATCGCGGTGAGCAGGTACCACTGCGGCGTACGCAGTGCCTCGCCCAGGGTGAAGACGCGGGTACCCGCGACGGCCCGGCCGGTCGCCGCGGGGACGAATCCGGGCACCTGGTAGCCCGGGGGCGGGTTGCGGAAGAAGGAGGCGCCGAGCAGGACCGCAATGAGGTACGCGACGCCGAGCGGCAGGAACACGCTCGGCTTGTGGCTGGTGCCGCCGAGTAGCGCCTTGGCCACCGGCGCGGTGATGACCGCCCCGAAGCCGAAGCCGGCAACCGCGATGCCGGTGATCAGCCCGCGGCGGTCCGGGAACCATTTGGCGAGCATCGCGATCGGGGTGATGTACGCCGCCCCGAGCCCAATGCCGCCCATCACGCCATACGTGACGACCAGCAGCCACAGCTGATCGCTTGCGGACACGAGCGACGCGAGCATGTTGCCCGCCGCGTAGAGCACGCCGCCGCCGAGGGCGACCGGGCGCGGTCCACGTCGGTCCTGGATGCGCCCGCCGATGAGACTGCCGATGAAGATGGTGCCGATCGCCACCTCGAACGGCAGTACGGCCTGCGCCTTGCTCCAGCCGAACTCCGCCTGCAGCGGCTTGTTGAACACGCTCCACGCGTACACCGCGCCGAGCGCCAACTGCACGAGCACCGCGGCCCCGACCAGACCCCACCGGCCGGCCGTCGGTCTGCGATTTCCCCGCGAATCCGCGGCTGTTGTCGCCATGAGCTCGACCCCCCGTTGTCGATTCATGACCGGCGTCGACCCGCTGCTACGGGACGGCGGCCGACCCTTGCTCGGCCCGCCGTTCCCGCTGCGGCATAGCCGTGTACTTCGGATCCTGTGCGGAAGCAACCCCGGCGGTGAAGATGCCGAACCGGGTCGCCACCGAGGCGGCCAACAGGCTCGCGCCGGACAGCGCCGAGATGAGGCGGCTGCTCCGCCCGAGCAGCGCGCCGGCGATACCGACCGCGGTCAAGGCCCGCCCGATGCGCAACAGCCGTCCCGGACGACCGTTGCGGTACGGCTCGCCGGTCAGCCCGAGTCGGGCCTCGATGCCCCGCGAGCCGGCAAGTTCGATGGCGGCCCCGGCGACAGCGAGCCGCCGCGCTGGGCCGTTCTCGGCGGGCGGCACGGCGAGCAGGCCGAGACCGGCCCCGCTGGCGAGCGC
>DASVMV010000207.1:0-8021 GCA_036384155.1 Micromonosporaceae bacterium | reverse complement strand
GTCGCGGCGGCCGCCGGGTCCGCTGGCCCGGGCCGTCGCGCGGGTGGTCGTCCGGGCTGCGGACGCCGCCACCCGGTTGGTGACCGACCTGCTCGGCGCCAGTCCCGCCGCCGGGCGGGAACGGATCACCGAGGCGGAGCTGCGGGATCTGGTCGCCGCCAACACACTGCTCGATCCGATGGAGCGCCGCATCATCGACGAGGTGCTGGACGCCGGCGCCAGCCTGGTGCGCGAGGTGATGATGCCGCGCACCGACGTGGTGTTCCTGGCGGCGCACCTGACTCTCGACGAGGCGGCCCAGCTGGCGCGGGCGGAGACGCACACCCGCTATCCGGTGGTGGACGGCACCCATGACGACGTGGTGGGCTTCGTGCACCTGCGAGACCTGCTGATCCGCCCGGACGGCGACCACCGGGCCACCGTCCGGGAGCTGACCCGCGAGGTCAAGCGGCTGCCGGGAAGCAAGCGGGTGCTGGCCGCCCTGAGCGAGATGCGCCGCGAACGCCACCACCTGGCGGTGGTCGTCGACGAGTACGGCGGGACCGCCGGCATCGTCACGCTCGAGGACCTGATCGAAGAGCTGGTCGGGGAGATCCACGACGAGTACGACGCGGCACCCGAGCCGATGACCGCAGGGGTGCCGGCTGAGGTGGACGGCCGGCTCAACCTGGCCGATTTCGCCGAGCGGGCGGGGTTCGCGCTTCCCGCCGGACCGTACGAGACCGTCGGTGGTTTCGTGATGGCGGCGCTCGGCCGGCTGCCGGTCAGCGGTGACGAGGTGACCGTGTCCGGCCGGACCGACGGCGCCAACGGCAGGGCCGGCGCCGGGGGTGAGGCCGGCGCCGATCCGACCGCGCCGCCGCACGACTGGCTCCTGCGGGTGCTGGCACTGGACGGCCGGCGGGTGGCTCGGATCGGCCTCGCTCCCGGCTCCCCGGGGGTCCTGGCACGGGCCGGCGACCCGGGTCGAACCGGCGAACCGGCCGGCGGCGGCCCCAGAGTCAGGTCGCGGTGATCAAACGGTCGGACGCTGGGATCGACTGACGGGATGGGCGGCGCGAGGGCGGTGCGGGGTGGTCCGTCCGGTGCTGTCAGAATTGCCGGCATGGCCTCCGATGCAGCCCGGCCGAGGGTCTTCTCCGGCATCCAGCCGACCGCCGACTCGTTCCACCTGGGTAACTACCTCGGGGCGCTGCGGTACTGGGTGACGCTGCAGGACAGCCACGATGCCTTCTACTGCGTGGTCGACCTGCACGCCATCACCGCGGGACACGATCCGAAGCTCCTGCGCCAGCGCACCCGGCTGGCGGCGGCCCAGTTGCTGGCAATCGGGCTGGATCCGGAGCGGAGCACCCTCTTCGTCCAGTCGCAGGCGCCGGAACACGCGCAGCTGTCCTGGGTGCTCTCGTGTATCACCGGGTTCGGCGAGGCCAGCCGGATGACCCAGTTCAAGGACAAGTCGGTCCGGCAGGGGGCGGAGCGGGCCAGTGTCGGCCTGTTCACCTACCCGATTCTGCAGGCCGCGGACATCCTGCTCTACCAGGCCGATGCGGTGCCGGTGGGCGAAGACCAGCGCCAACACCTGGAGCTGACCCGCGACCTGGCGCAGCGGTTCAACTCGCTCTTCGGGCCGACGTTCACCGTACCGGCGCCGCATATCGTCAAGGACACGGCCAAGATCACTGATCTGCAGGACGCGACGGCGAAGATGTCGAAGTCCGGCTCGGCGCCGGCCGGGATCATCGACCTGCTCGACGACCCGGCCCGATCGGCGAAGAAGATCAGGTCAGCGGTGACCGACACCGGCCGCGAGATCTACTTCGACCCGGAGGCCAAGCCCGGGATCGCCAACCTGCTGACGATCTACTCCGCGCTGACCGACCGCAGCCTCGACGAGCTGACCGCCGCCTACGCCGGCAAGGGATACGGGGACCTGAAGAAGGACCTGGCCGAAGTGGTGACCGACGTCGTGCGGCCGATCCAGGAACGCACCCGCGGCTACCTCGACGACCCGGCCCAGCTGGACAAGCTGCTGGCGATCGGTGCCGACAAGGCCCGGGCGGTCTCCTCCGTCACCCTGCGGACCGCCTACGACCGGGTCGGATTCCTGGCGCCGGCGAAGGCCGGCTGACACGGCCCGCGGCGAGCCACAACACCCGTCCTGATCGGCGAGGATGAGTGGTGTGGATCGGATTCGCCGGCTCTGGACAGGCGTCGAGCGCCGGCTGTCCGACGCCCGGCGCCGGTGGCCGGCGGTCGACCACACGTGGCGGGCCGCCGACCGGTTCGGCGAGGTCCTGGGCTTCCGGTTGGCGGCGGCGGTCGCCTACTACGGCTTCTTCGCGGTCTTCGCGCTGGCGCTGCTGGCGTACTGGGTCTTCGGCGCGGTACTCGAAGGCAGTCCCGAGTTCAGCCGAACCGTTGCCGGCTTCCTGCGCCAGAACCTGCCCTTCCTCGATCCGCAGAAGATCGCCGAGAGCAGCGGCCAGGTCGGCGTGGTCGGGCTGGTCCTGCTGGTGTTCACCGGCGTCGCCTGGGTCGACGCCATCCGGTCGTCGCAGCGGCTGGTGTACGGCATGGAGCAGCACCCGGGCAATCTGGTCGTCCGGCGCCTGGTCGACCTGGCCGTGCTGGTCGGCGTGTTCGTCCTCCTCGGCATCTCGGTCAGTGCGGTCGACGCGCTCGTGTCGCTGCTGCGGTGGGCGCTCGGCCGGCACTCGATCGGCGCGAGCGTCGCGGGCTGGCTGCTGGCCGTTCCGGTCAACATGTTGGTGGCGGCGGCGCTGATCGCCGCAGTTCCGCGGGTACGGATGGACCTCCGCCGGTTGTGGCCGCCGGTGATCCTGGTGGCGATCGGCGTCACCCTGCTCAACTCGGTCGGCCGGTACTACGTGATCCGTACCGAACGCAATCCCGCGTACACCGTCGTGGCCGGCGCTGTCGGCCTGTTGCTCTACCTCTACCTGCTCAACCAGCTCCTTCTCTTCGGCGCGGCGTTGGCAGCCACCGGTGGTCCGGGCCGGATTCGCGACCTGGCCGGCGGACAGGTCCCGCCGACCGGCGCGTAACGCGCGGCAGCCGGCCGGGTATCCGGCGGTCGTCGAAGATCGCCCTCTTTCCAGGAAGGAGTGGCCTCGCCGCGGGCTGACCCTCCTCCTTCATGATGGAGCGCGATCTTGCCGGTGGGCCGGCCGGCTGATTTGTCCACAGCGGCCGGGCTGCGGCGGAAGGCTGTGGACAGCCGGTCGGGTCGGTCGGTCCCGCAGCGGATGCTCGCCGGCATGGCTGCCTCCCTTCCTCGCCCTTCGGCCCGCCCGGGAGTTCCGCTCGCCGCAGCGACCTCGCCGACCTGTTCTGCCGTTCCGGCCGTGCGGCTGTCGGCTCTGATGCGTCGCCAGTCCGGCCTCTTCACCCGTACCCAGGCGATGAGCTGCGGATACTCCGCGTACCAGATTCGGCGGCGGGTGCGCTCGGGAGAATGGCAGGTGGTATTTGGGCCGGTCCTCGCCGGGCCGGGCCGGCGGTTGACGGCTGCGTCGCGCGACGTCGCCGCACTCCTGGCGGTCGAGGGCTCCGTGCTGACCGGGCCGTCGGCGGCCCGGCGGCACGGCCTCCCGGTCGCCGATCCACGGTCCTACCTGATCGTGCCGGCGGGCACCCGGGTGGGGCTGCCGGGCGTACGCGCGCTGCGTGACATCGTGCCGCCGCGCGACCTGGTTGTCGTCGACGGATTACCGGTCACCGCGCTGGCCCGCACCATCTTCGACTGTCTCCGCGTCCTGCCCGATGACGGGGCGCAGCGACTTCTGGCGACGGCCCGCCGGTTCGGTTGGATAAGCGCCGACGAGCTCGCCGAACACCTGCACCGGTTCGCCGGCCGGCGAGGAGCCAAACGGCTGGCCCGGCTCTGCCGGCAGGCACCGGGCGGGTACGGGCCGCCCGTGCCGGGGCCGCTGCGCGTCCTCCTGTTCGAGACCGACCGGGTCGCGGTCGAACTCGTTCGCAAGGCGGGCTCGGCGCCCCGCCGTGCGACGGCCAGCCCGCCGCCGGCGGCTCGCTTCACCCCGTCTGACCTGGCCGATCGGCCCGCTGTCGTCCTCGCCGCGCTCCGCGCGGCGCTAGACCGTGAGCGGTGAGCGGGCTGCGCTCGGGCAGGTGCGGCGGATTCCGGCCGGTCAAGGCCGATCGGCCGCACCGGCGGGGCGAACGTCGACCTTCGGCCCGTGCCGCCCGGTCAAGGTCCCCGATCGGCCGCACCGGCCGGCGCCGACCGCCATCATGGTTGGGTGGGTGCACTGGTAACGGTGGAGCTCCCGGAGGAATCACCCGCTCTCGGCCTGCCGTGGATCATCACGTTCGGCCCGCTGGGCGACGATGAGTGGGAGCCGGTGGTGTGCGGGCCGTACGAGCGGTCACACGCGCTGGCGCTCGCCGAGGCGGTGGTGGCCGACGAGGACCTCGTTGCGGTCGTGGAGCCGCTGCTGCCGCACGCGACCGTCGATGAGATCCGCGCGGAGATCGAGTCCGCGAAGCAGGCCGGCGAGACCACGGAAGCCGACGAGGATATCGCCGACGAGGACTTCGCAGAAGAGTTCGCCGACCTCGGTGAGGGTCGGGAGATCGAGGCGACCGCCCCACCTACGCCGGACGAGGTCCGGGCCGGGTTCCGCCGCATCGCCGCGCAGCTCACCGCGGATGGTGGGTGAGCTGCCGCGGCGGACGGGTCACGGCTCGAACCAGCCGGCCGCGTCGACCGGGAGCAGGAACTCGCCGTCCCGCTCGGTCAACGGCTCGCTGACCGCCAGCGGAGGACCATACCGGCGCACCCGCAGTGGCGCGTCGCTCAGGTTCAGGACGCAGGCCAGCCGGCGGGCGCCGGCACGGGCGAAGGCGAGCACTCCCGGCTCGGCCTCCAGCCAGGTCAACTGGTCACCGGACGGGTCGACGGCGGCCAACGCGGGATGGTCTCGGCGGATCCGCAGGGCGGCGCGGTAGAGCTCCAGCGTGGAGGAGGGGTCGCCGTTCTGCGCCGCGACCGACAGGCCCCGCCACGTGTCCGGCGCGGGCAGCCAGGACAGCTTCCCGCCCGCCGGGCTGAAGCCGTACGGAGCCAGCTTGCCGCTCCACGGGATGGGCACCCGGCAGCCGTCCCGGCTTTCCCCGGTGCGCAGGTATGCCGGGTCCTGACGGAGCTCGTCCGGCAGATCCAGCACCTCCGGCAGGCCCAGCTCCTCGCCCTGATACAGATACGCGCAGCCGGGCAGGGCGAGCATCAGCAGGGCCGCCGCCCGGGCCCGGCGCAGCCCTACCTCGCCGTCGCCGTACCGGGTGACGTGGCGCTGCTTGTCGTGGTTCGACAGCACCCAGGTGACCGGCGCGCCGACGATGGCCGACTCGGCCAGCGCAGTGTCGATCACCTTGCGGAAGGCGTCGGCCGACCACGTCGCGTCGAGAAAGTCGAAGCTGAAGGCCTGGTGCAGCTCATCCGGACCGATGTAGCGGGCCAGCCGCTGCGGCGTCTCCGCCCACGCCTCGGCCACCGCCATCCGGCCCCCGGGATAGCTGTCCAGGATCGGTCGCCAGGCGCGGTAGATGTCGTGCACCTCGTCCTGGTCGAAGTAGGGCAGGCGACCCTTGCCCAACAGCTCGACCTGCCGCTGGCCCGTGGTCATCGTGCTGAAGCCCACGTCCGGCAGCCCCTCGGCTTTGATCATGCCGTGTGCCACGTCGATCCGGAAGCCGTCGACGCCCCGGTCCAGCCAGAAGCGCAGGATGTCTTCGAACTCGGCGCGAACCTCGGCGTTGCGCCAGTTGAGGTCGGGCTGGGCAGGGTCGAACAGGTGCAGGTACCACTGGCCGTCCGGCACCCGCGTCCACGCCGGCCCGCCGAAGATGCTCTCCCAGTCGTTGGGCGGCAGTTCGCCGTGCTCGCCGCGGCCGTCGCGGAACAGGTAGCGGTCCCGCTCGGCGGATCCCGGCGCGGCGGCCAGCGCGGCCACGAACCACCGATGCGCGCTGGACGTGTGGTTGGGAACGATGTCGACGATGATCCGCAGACCGAGCGCGTGCGCGTCGGCGACCATCGCCTCGAAGTCGGCGAGGGTGCCGAACATCGGGTCGACGTCGCGGTAGTCGGCCACGTCGTACCCGCCGTCGATCATGGGGGAGCGGTAGAACGGGGTCAGCCACAGCGCGTCGACGCCGAGCCCGTGCAGATAGGACAGCCGCTCGCGCACGCCCTGCAGATCGCCGATGCCGTCGCCGTTCGCGTCGGCGAAGCTGCGGACGTACACCTGGTAGACGACGGCGGCCCGCCACCAGTCCTGGCTGCGGCTGGGCGGAGGTGCGCTGGCCAGCATCTGCTTTCCGTTCCTCGGGGTGCGCGCCGGGCCCGTACCGCAAGCCGAGCCGAGTTCACCGGCGCTGTTCGTCCGGCAACAATGTACGGCGCCGCTTGCAAGAGTCAAGCAGACCTTGCGCAAGAATGATGGCGATCACCGGGAGCGGCACTCAGGCCGCGGCGTCCTCCTCGGCGCCCACGGGCATGGCGCGCGCGGCAGCGGTGGAGCCGCGAACGACCAGTTCCGGCCGGAAGACGTACTCCGAATGCGGCGCCGCCTGCCCGTGGATCTCGTCAAGCAGTGCCCGCACCGCGGCGACGGCCATGGCGGCCACCGGCTGGCGCAGCGTCGTCAGGGGCGGGTCGGTGAACGCCATCAGCGGGGAATCGTCGTAGCCGACCACGGACAGGTCGGTCGGCACGACCAGCCCCCGCTGGCGCGCGGCGCGAATCGCGCCCAACGCCATCAGGTCCGAGCCGCAGACCAGGCCGGTCACGCCCCGCGCGATCAGCCGCCGGGCAGCCGCCTCACCACCCTCGACCCCGAAGAGCGACAGTTCGGTCAGTTCCGCGAGCTCGTCGTCGGAGATCCCGGTCAGGCGTTTCATCGCCGCCTTGTATCCGGCGACCTTGCGCCGCACCGGCACGAACCGGTCCGGCCCGGTGACCAGCCCGATCCGGCGATGCCCGAGGGCGACCAGATGGGCCACCGCCAGCTCCGCCGCCTCCCGGTCGTCACACGAGACGAACGGCGCCGGGATGCCGGGAGCGGAGCCGTTGATCAGCACGATGGGCAGCGGGCGGGTGATCAGCGCGCGGTACCGCTCGTGGTCGGCCGCGGTATCGGCGTGCAGGCCGGAGATGAACACGATGCCGGCGACCTGACGGTCGAGCAGCATCTCGACGTACTCGTCCTCGCGCACGCCGCCGGGGGTCTGCGTGCACAGCACCAGCGTGAAGCCGGTGGGCGCCAGCGCCGATTCGATGATCTGGGCGAACGCCGGAAAGATCGGGTTGTCCAGTTCCGGCACGACCAGCCCGACCAGACCGGCGCTGCGCTTGCGCAACCGGGCCGGCCGCTCGTAGCCGAGCACGTCGAGCGCGGTCAGCACGGCCTGCCGGGTCTCCGGCGCCACGCCGGGCCGGTCGTTGAGCACCCGGGAGACGGTGGCCTCGCTGACCTCCGCCTGCCGGGCGATATCGGCAAGACGCGCGCGCATGCCGGCACGATAGCTCACCCGCAAGTTTTTGCGCATTGATCCGCAACGGAGCGGGCCATGGGCGACAGCAGCCGGCCATGACGGGCCGACGAACCGGTCAAACCGGGTGCCTGGTGGGTCGGCTTCGACGTCTGCATAGCAAGGACTTTCTAACCCAGAAACTTCTTGCTAGTGTCCCGCCGACACCCGGCAGGCAGTTTAGGAGCGCATATGCGTCGCATGGCCAAGGGGATCGTCGTACTCGCGTCAACCGCTCTCGCGTTCTCGCTCGCCGCCTGCGGCGGCGAGGACAAGGCGGCGGACGAGAAGCCGAAGACGGATCCCGCCGCACTCAAGGCCGAACTCACATGGTGGGACACGTCCGACCCGAAGAACGAGGGTCCGGCCTTCCAGGAACTGGTTGCGAAGTTCAACGAGAAGTACCCCAACGTAAAGATCAACTATCAGTCGGTGCAGTTCGG
>DASVMV010000206.1:0-2597 GCA_036384155.1 Micromonosporaceae bacterium | reverse complement strand
GGCCGAGACGCTCACCCACGCCACGCTGCAGACGCTGGCCGAGCGCCTCACCGGCGGGGAGGCGCGGGACCTCGCCGCGCAGCTTCCCGGCGAGTTCCGGGACGATCTCAACGCACCCGAGCCCGCCGAACCGTTCGGGTTCGCGGAGTTCATCCAGCGGGTCAGCGCCCGCGCCGGGGCGGATATCGGCGCCGCCGACCGCAGCGTGCTCGCGGTGTTCAAGACGATCTGTAGGGACATCACCAGCGACGAGTTCGACGACATCATGGCGCAGCTTCCGGAGGATTTCCCCGACGTGCGGGAGCCTGTCGGGGCGCGAACCGGCGCACGACGGCGCCCGCAGGTGGCGGCACGGGACACGACAGCGCCGGATTCCGGTCGTGGACGGCGAGAGGCGCCCCGTGTCGTTCGGAAGGAGCATCCGGGGTGAACTACGTCGGCTTTCTCGATTCGGTGGCGCGGCGGGCAGGACTGCCAGCGACGGAAGCGGCAAACGTCACCCGGGCCACGCTCGTGACATTGGCGGAGCGGATCAGCGGTGGGCAGGCCAGGGACCTGGCCGCGCAGCTTCCGCAGGAGGTACGCGGGTACCTGCACAAGGAAGAGGAGACCGCGGAACGACTCGACCTCGCCGAGTTCCTGCACGAGGTACGGGCCCGCGCGGGAGTGGATGACCGGCGGGCCGGCGAGGGCGCGCGAGCGGTACTGACGACGGTGCGTGATGTGGTGAGTCCGGACGAGTTCAACGACATGGTGTCCGAGCTGCCGAAGGACATTCGGCAGCTGCTCCAACCGATGGGCCGGCGAGTCGGGGCCTGACCGCCGGCCTCCAGGCGCACACCGGCGTGGCCATACTCGATCAATCGCATGCGCCAAGACTGTGTCAATCGACCAGGACGCCCGGGTTGAGGATGTGCCCGGGGTCCAGGGCCTGCTTCGCGGCCCGCAGCGCGAGCGTGTACGGGTCCGGCCGCTGGCGGTCGTACCACGGTCGGTGGTCGCGCCCGACGGCATGGTGGTGGGTGATGGTGCCGCCGTGCGCCAGGATCGCCTCGCTCGCGGCCGCCTTGAGCTGGTCCCAGATCGCCACCTCGGCGCCGCGGCGGCCGGCCGCGTACACGGTGAAGTACGGTGCCGGCCCGTCCGGATACACGTGGGTGAAGCGGCACGTCACGAGCGCCGGCGCGCCGGTCGTCGCCACGCCGGCCTGGACGACCGCCTCGATCACCCCGGCGTGCAACGCCTCGAAGGCAGTCCAGGTGCACGCGGTCTCGAACGTCTCCACCACGACACCGAGCCGGGCCAGCGCGTCGCGCAGGTACGGCGCGGACCGGAACGTGTCGCCCCACTCGGCAATGGCATCCCTGGTCGCGGCGGTGGCCGGCTCCGGCGCGGCGGCCGGGGCGTCCGGGTTGCCGCGGTAGGCGCGGCAGATCTGCACCGCCCGGTCCAGCGCCGCGTCGAGCGGATGGTCGGCCGACTCGAAGCCCAACAGCAACCGGCACGAGCCGTCCGTGACACCGGCGCCGAGCATCGCCTCCAGCGGGTCGAGCAGGCGGCAGTTCGCCGGCCGCAGCCCGGACTGGGCCACGTCGCGGGTGGCGGCCACGGCGTCGGCGTACGCCTCGAAGCCGACCGCGGTGGCGGCGCGGAACCGGGGGCGCGGCTGCACCCGTACCCAGGCCTCGGTGATCACACCGAGTGCTCCCTCCGAGCCCAGCCACAGCCGGTCCGGCGACGGGCCGGCGCCGCTGCCCGGCACCCGCAGCGACTCGGCGACACCGGCCGGTGTCACCACCCGTACGGCCTCGACTAGGTCGTCGATGTGGGTGGGACCGGTGGCGAAATGGCCGCCGGCGCGGGTGGCCACCCAGCCACCGAGGGTGGAGAACTCGAAGCTCTGCGGGAAGTGGCGCAGGGTCAGCCCGTACGGGCGCAGTTGGCCCTCCAGGTCGGGCCCGAGGGTTCCGGCGCGGATCCGCGCGGCCCGGCTGAGCTCGTCCACCTCGATCACACCGGACAGACCGGTCAGGTCGATGGTGAGCACTGGCCGGGACCGGTCGCGGCACTCCACCCCGCCGACGACGCTGGTGCCGCCACCGAAGGGGACCACGGCCACGTCGGCCGCCCCGGCCCAGTCCAGCAGCGAGACCAGATCCGCCTCGGTACGCGGGTAGGCGATGAGATCCGGCGCGTGGGCCAACTCTCCACGTAGGTTGCGCACCACGTCCCGGTACGCCTTCCCGTGCGCGTGCGCCGCCCGGCTGAGCGGGTCGGTCCGGCACAACGGGGCCAGGGTGTCCGGCGGGCCGACCCGGGGTTCGGGGAGTGCGAGCCCGGCCGGTTCCGGTACGGGCAACAGGTTCCCGTCCAGCGGTAACCCGAACCCACTGACCCGCGCGCCCAACCGGGCGCTCGCGGCGGGGTCGAGGGCGCGGTCGGCCCAACCCCACCCCCACCACGAGCGTTCCCGGCCCATCGGTCAGCCCTTCACTGCCCCTTGCGTGAAGCCGGCGATGAAGCGGTCGAGAAACAGGTTGAATACCAAGGCGATCGGCAGCGCCACGAGCACGGTGGCCGCCTGCAGTGACTGCCAG
>DASVMV010000205.1:0-5300 GCA_036384155.1 Micromonosporaceae bacterium | reverse complement strand
GGCGTGGTCCGTGGGTCGCTCATGGTTGTCTAGTCTGGCACGCTCCGGCGTCGGAACGAGGTGGGCGCCGCCGGCCGGGCGCGGTCGGCCCGGCCGAGGGCCCGCCGAGCGCGTTCGGCGGGTGAACGGCGTTGGGTCTAGAAGCGGGCCGGCTCCCGATACACGCCCCACTCCGCCCGCAGCGCGTTGCAGATCTCACCCAGGGTCGCCTCGGCGCGCACCGCCGCGAGCATCGCCGGGATCATGTTGTCGTCGGTGCGCGCCATCTCGACCATCCGCTGCACCGCGGCGGTGACGGCCGCCTCGTCCCGGCTCGCCTTGCGGGCGCCCAGCACCCGCTTCTGCTCGATCTCGACCTCGTGCGAGATGCGCAGGATCTCCAGCTCCTTGGCGACCGTGTTGGTGTGGCAGTTGACCCCGACGATCTTCTTCTCGCCCTTTTCCAGCGCCTGCTGGTAGACGAACGCGGACTCGGCGATCCGGCTGGTGAACCAGCCGTCCTCGATGCCGCGCAGAATGCCGGAGGTCATCGGGCCGATCTGGTGCGGTCCGTCCCCGCCGAGCTGGCGGATCCGGGCGAAGATCTCCTCGGCCTCGGCCTCGATCTTGTCGGTGAGGGCTTCGATGTACCACGAGCCGCCGAGCGGGTCGGCCACGTTGGTCACGCCGGTCTCCTCCATCAGCACCTGCTGGGTGCGCAGGGCGATCTCGGCGGACTCGTCGGTGGGCAGCGCGAGGGTCTCGTCGAGGGCGTTGGTGTGCAGCGAGTTGGTGCCACCGAGCACGGCGGCGAGCGCCTCGACCGCGGTACGCACCACGTTGTTGACCGGCTGCTGCGCGGTCAGCGAAACCCCGGCGGTCTGCGTGTGGAACTTCAACCACAGCGCCTTTTCGCTGGTGGCGCCGTACACGTCGCGCAGCCAACGGGCCCAGATCCGGCGGGCGGCGCGAAACTTCGCGATCTCCTCGAAGAAGTCGACATGCGCGTCGAAGAAGAAGGACAGGCCGGGTGCGAACTGGTTGACGTCAAGGCCACGCGACTGACCGAGCTCGACGTAGCCGAACCCGTCGGCCAGCGTGAAGGCCAACTCCTCCGCGGCGGTCGACCCCGCCTCCCGGATGTGGTAGCCGGAGACCGACAGCGGCTTGTAGCGCGGGATCTCCCGGGCGCAGTACTCGATGAGGTCGCCGATGAGGCGCAGGTGCGGCTCCGGGGCGAACAGCCACTCCTTCTGCGCGATGTACTCCTTGAAGATGTCGGTCTGCAGCGTGCCGTCCAGCTTGGACAGATCGGCGCCCTGCCGCTCGGCGGCGACCAGGTACATGCAGAAAATCGGTACGGCCGGGCCGGAGATGGTCATCGAGGTGGTGACGTCGGCCAGCCCGATCCCGTCGAAGAGCACGTCCATGTCGGCGGCCGAGTCGATCGCGACCCCGCAGTGGCCGACCTCGCCGAGCGACTGCGGCTCATCGGAGTCGCGGCCCATCAACGTGGGCATGTCGAAGGCCACCGACAGTCCGCCGCCACCCGCGCCGAGGATCAGCTTGTAGCGCTCGTTGGTCTGCTGGGCGTTGCCGAACCCGGCGAACTGCCGAATCGTCCAGGTGCGTCCGCGGTACCCGGTCGGATAAAGACCCCGGGTGTACGGATACTCGCCCGGCCAGCCGATCCGCTCGAAGCCGGGGTGGACGGCGCCCTCCGGTGGGCCGTACACCGGCTCCACCGTCATCCCGGACAGCGTGGTGAAGTCGGCGTCCCGCTTGCGCGCGGCGTCGTACCTGGCCTGCCAGCGGGCCCGGCCAGCGGCGATCTCGTCGGCGTTCATCCGCAGCGCTCCTCCTCGGGTTGTCGACTCCGTCGAGTCTAGAAGGTCCCCTGAACGATCGCTAAGTCGTCGCCGTACTGCCCGGTAGGTCCCGCCCCTCCGTGCCGATCATGGAGTTGTGGTGCCCCCCAAAACGGGAAGCACCACGTCATCTCGGGCACCGTAAGTCCATGATCGGCGGTGATCATGGTCGGGGCGGGCGATCGCTGGTCGCTCAGGCTCGGACGAGTCCTACCCGGCCGTCGAGCAGGTGCAGCTCGGCGTCGCAGGCGGCCGCGGCTTCCGGGTCGTGGGTGGCGAACACGACCGCCGCCCCCCGGTAGGCCTCCTCGCGCAGCAGGTCGAGCACCCGCTGCCGGTTCGCCGCGTCCAGCTCGCTGGTCACCTCGTCGGCCAGCACGACGTCGCCGTGCTGGGCCAGCCCGCGGGCGATCGCGGTGCGCTGCTGCTGGCCGCCGGACAGCTCCTCGACCAGCTGGTCCGCCTGGCCGGCCAGGCCCAGCCGGTCGAGCGACTCGGCGGTACGCCGACGGGCCTCCGGCGGCGCGACGCCCCCGGCGATCAGCGCCACCTGCACGTTCTCCGCCGCGGTCAGGATGGTGGCAAGGCCGTTGTCCTGCGGGATCAGCACGATCTTGCGGGCCACCGCGAAGTCGCGGTCGCGGATCGCCTCGTCGTCCACGGTCACCGCGCCGGAGGCCGGCCGCAGCAGCCCGGCCATCGTCCACAGCAGCGTGGTCTTGCCGGCGCCGGACGGTCCGGTGACGGCGAGCACACGGCCCGGCGTGGCCACCGCAGAGACGTCGCGCAGCACCGGCTCCCCCCTGCCGTATCCCACCATCACCTGGTTGACGAGGAGAGTCCTCATGAGTCGGCCGCCGAGACGACGGGAACCGAGGAGCCGGACGGGATCAGCGACACCGAACCGTCAGGCTGGAGCTCGACCCGCAGCAGCGAGCCGGGGGCGATCACGTCCAGCACGTCCGGCGGCAGGTGCACCGAGCCGTCCCGGCCAACCACCGAGAAGTCGACGCCCGAGCGCCCCTCGGCGCCGACCCGGCCGTCCCGGATGGTGACCGTACGGTCCATCCGCACGCCGATGTCGGGATCGTGCGTGACGACCACGACTGTCGTACCGGCCTGGTGCACGGCCTCCAGCGCCGCCACCACCTCGTCGCGGGCGGCCGTGTCCACCTGGCTGGTCGGCTCGTCGGCGAGCAGCAGCCCCGGGCCGTTCGCCAGGGCCACGGCCAAGGCGCCGCGCTGGCGCTCCCCCGGCGTCAGCGCAGCCGGTCGCAACCGCTGCCGGGCCGGATTTTCGAAGCCGACCAGCGACAGCACGTCGCGGGGCCGCGGGCCAGGCCGCCCGGCACCGGCCGACCCGCGTTGCGCGAACCGCACGTTCTGCTCCAGCGACAGATAGGGCAGCAGGTTGCGGCTGGCCCCCTGGAGCACGACGCCCACGTCCAGCGCCCGCATCCGCTGCTGTTCGGCCGCGCCGGCCTTGGCCAGGTCGTGATCGCCCACCGTCAGCCGGCCCGCGGAAGGGGTGAGCAGTCCGGCCATCAGCGACAGCAGCGTCGACTTGCCGGCGCCGGACGGGCCGACCAGCGCGACCGACTGCCCCGGCTCGATGTCCAGGTCGACGCTGGCAAGCGCGACGACGTCGTAGCCCTCCAAGCGGTAGATGAAAACGAGCCCACGGCAGGTGACGCCGATGGCACGGCCATGCACCGGCGGCCGTGAACGGCGTTGGGCAGTGGCGATGGTCATCCGATCTCCCCCTCCGGCACGCGGCGGGGATCCGCCCGCCCCACCATTCGCAGCACCGAGCCCACCGCGAGGGCGAGGCAGACGACCAGCGCGAGGAGTGCGCCCGGCACCCACCAGGGCCCGGCCCGGAAGACCGGTGCGAGCGCGTCCGGCCCCACGGTGACCAGCGGAATGGCCGGCAGCAACAGGATCGCCCCGCCAATGCCCGCGGCCGTGCCGATGACCAGGGGGGCGACCAGCACCATCAGGTACTCCCGACGCAACGCCGCGCGCAGCGTGCGGCGCGGCACGCCGACCACGCGCAGCGCGGTGAGCTCGGCTATCCGCGTACGGGCGCCCACTCGCGCGTTGAGCAGCAGCACACCGGCCGCGAGCAGCGCCGCGACGACGCCGGCGAGCAGATAGAGCCGCAGCGCCAGGCCCGGTGCCTGCCGGCCCAGCTCGGCCTGCCGCTGCGCCTGGGTGGTCTGGTCAATGACCTGCAAGCCGGCGTCGGTGAGCCGGGCCGGCAGGTCCGGACCGGCACCGGGAGCGGTCCACACCTCGTACTGCAGCGACGTCGGATCGATCGGCCCGCTGCGCTCGGCCTGGCGCAGTTCGGCGTTCAGGTCGAAGAGCAGCGCCGGGCTGCCCACCCCGGGCAGCGCAACCTCACGGTCGACGACCCGCATCTCGCTCAGCTTAAAGCCGAGGCCGATGAAGGAGAACTGGTCCGCGTGGGGATCCGGCGAGGGCTGCCGGCCGGCGACCACGACGGGCGTGGCCGCCGGATAGTCCGCGTAGTCGACGGTCACGTCGCCGGAGCTGGTCGTGGCGGTGATGGACAGGTCCTGGCCGGTCGGCGCCACCTGTAACGACTGTCCGACCGGCGGCTGGTTGGGCACCCGCCAGCCGCCATCGGCGCCCAGCCGGACGTCGACCGAGCGGCCGCCGTCGCGGATGCCGGTCACGGTGAGCTGCACCGAGGTCTCGGCGACGTCGGCCGCGGCGCGCACCACCTGCAACCCGAGTAGCCGGCAGCCGTCGGTGCAGCCGGCCAGGTCCGCGCGGTAGGTGTGATTGCCCACCTGTATGGGTGGCAACCGCACGGCCCGAGGCCGGCCGGCGACGGCCACCACGACCGCGAGCCGGGCCGACTGCTGCTGCACCAACCGGGCCACAATCGCGTCCACCTCGACGGTCGGGCCGCGCAGGCTGACCGGCCCGCCCGGCTGCACGGTAAGCGCGCTGCCGATCGCCGCGGTCCGCTCCGGGGACAGACCTGGCCAGTCGGCGACGGCGCCGAGCCGGCCGGCGTCAACGCCGGCCACGAGCAGGTCCCGGCCCTCGTACCGCTGGGTGTTCCAGGCCACGGCCATGGCCTCCCGGCCCGTCGGGTCGGCCGCCCGCACCGCATCGAGGAGGTGCTGCGGATCGCTGGCGATCACCCGGTAGACGCCGTCCGCGCCGGTCGAGGCCCGGGTCGCGATCTCCCGGTTAACGCCGGCCACGTCCCAGATCGCGGTGGCGAAGGTGAGCAGCGCCACGGCCACGGCGAGCAGGGCGACCACGCGGGCCACGGCCGGTCGCCGGGAGACCTGGGCGGCGGCGAGCAGGGCCGGCAGGTTGCCGGCCGTGCCCGCCGTGCGGGTGCGTACCCGTGCCCACCAGCCCAGCGCTCGGGCCGCCAGCAGGCCGGCGACCAGGGCAAGCAGCGGCGGT
>DASVMV010000204.1:0-13105 GCA_036384155.1 Micromonosporaceae bacterium | reverse complement strand
CTGGCCACCGCCGAGCGCACGCGGGACGCCATCGCGAACGCCCGGTCGGCCCGCGAGGCGGAACTGCAGGAGATCCGGGGCGTCGCCCGGCGGCTCGGCGGCGACCTGGAACGGCTGACCAGCGAGGTGCACCGGGACGAGGTGGCTCGCGCCGAGCAGCGTATGCGTATCGAGCAGCTCGAGGCGAAGGCGGCTGAGGACTTCGGGCTCGACGTGGAAACCCTGGTGGCCGAGTACGGGCCGCAGCACGCCGTACCGCCGACCCAGGCCGACGTGGCGGCGGCCGACCGCGACGGCAAGCCGGCCCCCGAGCCGATGCCCTACGAACGGGCCGTGCAGGAGAAGCGGGCGGCCAAGGCCGAGCGGGAGCTGACCCTGCTCGGCAAGGTCAACCCGCTGGCGCTGGAGGAGTTCGCCGCGCTGGAGGAGCGGTTCAAGTTTCTCTCCGAACAGCTCGAGGACGTCAAGGCCACCCGGCGCGACCTGCTGACCGTCGTCAAGGACGTCGACGACCGCATCCTGGAGGTCTTCGCCGGCGCGTTCGCCGACACCGCCCGCGAGTTCGAGCAGGTGTTCCCGGTGCTCTTCCCCGGCGGCGAGGGCCGGCTCGTGCTCACCGACCCGGAAGACCTGCTGACAACCGGCGTCGAGGTGGAGGCCCGACCTCCGGGCAAGAAGATCAAGCGGTTGTCCCTGCTGTCCGGGGGCGAGCGGTCGCTCACCGCGGTGGCGACGCTGGTGGCGATCTTCCGGGCGCGGCCCAGCCCGTTCTACATCCTCGACGAGGTCGAGGCGGCGCTCGACGACGTGAACCTGGGGCGGCTCATCTCGCTGTTGGTCGAGCTGCGGGAAAAGAGCCAGCTCATCGTGATCACGCACCAGAAGCGCACGATGGAGGTCGCCGACGCGCTCTACGGCGTCACCATGCGCAGCGGCGTCACCGAGGTGATCAGCCAGCGGATCAACCGGGAGGACTGAATGCCGCGCGAGCGTGCGACCGGGCTGCTGGTCGACCTGGACGGGGTGCTGCGCCGGTGGGACCCGGAGGTCATCGCCGCCGTGGAGCGCCGGCACGGCCTGCCGCCCGACGCGTTGCTCGACACGGCGATGCGGTGGGGGCTGCTGCAGCCGGCGATCACCGGGCAGGTCAGCCACGCCGACTGGGTGGCCACTGTGGCGGACTCGCTCGTCGTGGCGCACGGCGATCCGGAGCGGGCCCGGGCCGCGGTCGAGGAGTGGCAGCTCTACCGCGGCGCTGTCGACGAGGACGTGCTGGCCTTCATCCGGGAGGTCCGGGCGGCCGGGATCCGGGTCGGCCTGGCCACCAACGCCACCGACGCGCTCGACGCCGACCTGCTGCGGCTCGGCCTGCGCGACGAGGTGGACGTCGTGGCCAACTCGTCGGTGTACGGCGTGCACAAGCCGACCCGGGAGTTCTTCGAGCAGGCGTGCGCCGACCTGGGCGCACCGCCGTCCCGGGTGCTTTTCCTCGACGATACCGACCGGTTTGTCCGGGGTGCCCGGGCGGTCGGACTCTCGGCGCACCGGTGGACCGGACGGCAGGACCTGCCGTACCTGCGGGCGGCGCTGGCGTACTGACTAGCGTTCCTCCGGCGGCCGCGTGGCCTCCGGCGGTCAGGCGGGCGCCGACCCGGGCCGCCCTTGGTTCCCGTTTCCTGCATCGACGGCGTCGCTGGTGCTGAGGCGGGCCACACACAGGTCGGGAGTGACGAAGGGCTGGAGGACGGCATCCTCCGTGCTGCCACCCAGCTCGTCCACGGCGCCTTCCATGAGACCGAGGTGGACCGAGCAGATCACGCCCGGATGCTGCTCGGCCACCGCCCGGAACGGACAGCGGTGCAGCAGGATCTCGCCGGATGGGCGTGCCTGCGGCGCGAAGCCCAGTTTGTCGAGCATGGCCGAGACCCGGTCAATGATCCGCACATCCTCGGGGTGCCGCCCGGGCTCCGGTCGGTCGACGAGGTGATGCCCCCACTGCCGGCCGGCGGAGCGGGCCGCCGCGGCCGGATCGTCGGTGTGCGCGGCGACATAGCCGGTGAGAATGTGCGACAGGAGCTGGTATTCGCCGATCGACTCGTCGGCTCGCTCGCCGGTGCCGCCCGGCCCGGTTGCCCTGTAGAGCAGTCGAGGGCGGCCCGGGCCCGCCGGCGCGCCGCGATCTTCCCGAGCCAGGCCAAGCTGGACGAGCTTCGTCAGGTGGAAGCGGACGGTATTGGGATGCAGGCCCAGCTCTCCCGCCAAGGCCGGCACCGTCGCGGGCCCGCGGGCACGCAGCGCGTCGAGCACGACCGCGCGGCCGGTGCTCGACGGCTGACGCTCGGGTGGAAAGTCGTCCATCGTTGGCAAGTATCGCCCATCGGGCCGGCGGCCGGCGCCGGCTGCCGGCCCGATGGGGTGTGCAAACCCGGCCGACCGGCGCTCAGGCGGGTACCGGTTGTCGCCGGGTGTGCACGGTCGCGATGCCGATCAACGCGGCCACCGCCGCCGCCTCGGTGACCACGGTCACGAGGTCGAGTGCGCCGGCCGGCTCCGGCGAGCCGGAGTGCGGCCCGAAGGGCAACCCAGCTGTCCGGCTGACGAGCCAGGCGAGCAGCGCGGCACCGTTCAACGCCGCACCGAGTAGCAGGAGCCGGCGGTCACGCGCCACGAACGCCAGCACCGCCCAGGCCAGCTGCATACCGCCGACGAGCGTGAAGGCAAGCGCCGCGAGCCACCACGGACGGTGCTGGGGAACCACCGCGTAGTGGAGCACTCCGGCGAACGCGGTTGCCCCGACGGCGCCCCAGCGGAGGAGGTCGACCTGCAACTGGGAAACTTCGGAGACCGGAGAGGCGCCCTGCGCCGGCTCGGCCGACGCAGGGTCAACCACCCCGCTCACTGCCCGCCTCCGACCTGGAAGATGCCCATGGCACCCTTGTGCGCTGGGGCCAGCTTGTGCGTGACAAAGGGGTAGGTGCCGTCCCGGTCGAGGGTGAACTCGACGAACCCGCCCTGCGCCGGCATGAGGTCGAGGGCCTGGCTGCCGCCCTTGCGCGCGTCCGGGCGCAGCAGGTAGCTGCCCTCCTTGTACACGGTATCGAAGATGGTGCCGATCACGTGGAACGAGGAGTTCTCGTTGATGCCCGCGTTGAGCACCCAGACCCGGACCCGCTCACCCTTCCTGACCGCCACCGGCTTGTGGACGTACTGGTTGACGTAGCCGTTGAAGACGACGGCGTCGGCCTGCTCGGCCATCATCTTCTTGAGGTCGCCGGGCTGTCCGGCGGGTCCGGTGTAGAGTTCCGCCTGCTCGACCACGAACTCCTGGGCCACCGGCGCGAGGTCCGGCGGGTCCACGATGAGGGCCCCGTACATCCCGTTCGCGATGTGGTGCAGCATCGGAGCGACCCCGCAGTGGTAGTAGTAGATGCCCGCGTAGTCGGCCTTGAACTGGTACGTGAGCTTCTCGCCGGGCTTGATCGCGCGCATCTCGACGTTCGGCGCCACCTTCGAGGCGTGGAAGTCGATGGAGTGCGGCATCGTGCCCTTGTTGACCAGCGTCACGGTGAACACGTCGCCTACCTTGCCGCGAAGCGTCGGGCCAGGCACCTGGCCACCGAACGTCCACATCCGTTGCTTGACCCCCGGTGCGACATCCATCTCCTTCTCTTCGACGTCGAGGGTGATGTCGTGTCGGGCGCCGCCGGGTGCCGGCTTGAGGGTCGGGTCGTAGGGCTTCCAGTCCGGTGCCGGCTTCGCCGTAAAGTCGATCTTCGCGGAGTTGTCGGACGACGACTTGTCCGCCTCGGTGGTGTGCCCCCCGGCGCTATCTCCGGCGACGCGGATGTCCAGGAGCATGCCGGCTTCCTTGTGTCCGGGGACGGTGCACCAGGCCTGGGTGGACTTCGACACGTCGTCCCAGGTGAGGGTGGTGGATCCACCGGGGGGGATCACCTTCGGGTCCTTGCCCTCCAGGGCCAGGTTGTGTTCCACCTTGCCGGCGTTGCGTACCCGCAACTCGATCTTCTGGCCCGGTGCGACCGTGATCGACGAGGGCTTGATGTAGAATTCACCGAGTTCGATGTCAAAGGGGCCTGCGTCGGTCGTCGCGGTGTTGCTGGTGTTCATTCCGGTCATGGTGGTGCCGGTGTTTCGGGTGTGGTGTCCGGCCGGCGCCACAGCGACGATGACCAGGCCGAGCAGAAGGCCGAAGACGATGGCCGAGGTGAGTGCGGGGACGAGGCGCTGCACCTTCGGTGGTAGCGCGCCGCCCCGGTCGGCGCGGACCGGGTCGACCGGGCCGCGCGCAGGATCTGTTGTCACGGGTTACTCCTGACTGACGGGATTTGTGGGCGGGCCATCGATCACTTGACGATCATGGCGGTGACCATGCCGAACATGCCCTGGCTGCCTTCGGCGTGGGAGAAGATGTGGCAGTGCCAGAGCCAGGACCCCGTCCGGTCGGCCTTGATGAGCACGGTGTAGCGCTCGCCCGACCCGATGAGCAGGGTGTCCACCTTGTATGGGGTGGGGACTGGGTGACCGTCCCGAGCCACCACGAGTTGGTCGAGCCCGTGGAGGTGTATCGGGTGGGCCTGCTGGCCGGCGTTCAGGTAGTGGACCTCGATCCACTCGCCGTGCTTGGCCAGGACCGGCTCGGTGGCCGGGAACGACTTACCGTTGAAGGTAAGTCCGATCTCGCCGCCGTCCTGGAGTTGGATGGTGTGGCTCTGGCTGACGGTGACGCCGGCCGGCCGGGGCATCTCGCCCATCATGATCATGCCCCATAGGCCGTTCGCGACCTGCTTTGTCCCGTCATGGTGGGAGTGGAACCAGCCGACCGAGGGCCGCTCGGCGGTGAACTGGTAGGTGTAGGTCTCCCCTGGCTTGATCGGCTCCTGGGTGAGGTTGGCCACGCCGTCCTCCTTGTTCGGCAGGAGGATGCCGTGCCAGTGGATGCCGGTCGACTCGGGCAGTTCGTTCTTGACCACCACCCGGACCTTGTCGCCAACGGCGGTCTTCAGGATGGGCCCGGGCACGGTGCCGTTGAAGGTCCAGGCGTCGACGATCTTGCCGGGCTCCAGCTCCCACTTGGTGATCTTGGCGGTGAGGGCGAACTCCTTCGTGCCGTCCGGCAGGACCTTGGGCTCCAGGGGCTGGGCGCCCTTCCCGGCGGTCTTGGCCGGGAACGACTTGTCCCGCTTGGCCATCGCGGCGTCCATCGCCTCGTGGTCCTGGTGCTCCCCGTGGCCGCCGCCCGGCGTGGCCGATTCGTTTGCCTGCTGCTGCGGGGCGTGCTCCGCGACGGCTTCGGGGACCGGCTCGGCTTCTCCAGGAGGGTTGCGCGTCGACCACACCGGCACGGCGGCCGCCACGACGAAGGCGGTAGCGATTGCAGCCACCCCTCGTATGTCCATGATTGTCACTCCTCGCGCGGGGGGTCTCGACCGCGCGGGAGAGTTTTTACCATAGAAATCAGATAAACCTCTGTGGCCAGAATCGCACTGTGAAGACGACCAACGCCCGCCCCGCATGCCGGGGCGGGCGGTGGACGGTGGATCAGGCTCCGGTCTCCCCGTCGATCCGCTCGCGGAGCAGGTCGGCGTGCCCGTTGTGGCGCGCGTACTCCTCGATCATGTGGATGTAGGCCCACCGGATGCTGAACGTGTGGTTGCCGGCGTCTCGGCGGCCCTGGAACGTGTCATCGAGCGACATGCCGGCGACGGCCTTGCGGGCCAGCTCGACCTCTCGGTCGAAGGTGGCGAAGTCGGCTTCGGCGTCCGCCTCGGCGACGTCGTCGAAGTCCCCGTCCGGGTTCTCATCGCTGCAGTAGATGTAGTCGAGTTCCTCGCCCGCGGCCCGGATCCGGAACCACGCCCGCTCGACCACGGCCATGTGCCGGACCAGGCCGAGCAGGGTCAGGTTGGACGGCTCGACGCTCGGGGTCTTGAGCTGCTCGGCGGTCAGTCCGGCGCACTTGAGGAGCAGGGTCTGCCGGTGGTAGTCGAGCCAGCCCTCGATCATCGGGCGTTCGTCGCCGACATGCGGCTCGGGGCTGCGGGTCACGATGGGTGCGGTCCACGTCATCGGCACATCATGACGAGAAGGGTCGACGGCGGCCACCAGATTGAGTGGCTCGAGTCTGCGCTGTTTGATCGACTCGATGTGCGGGATATCGGGCTGACGCACGCCCCGGGACACCCCGATATCGACGACATCGGGTTGATCAGGCTGGCCGGATGCGGCGGATCAGGTGGTCAGCCGCGGGCCAGGGGGACGGCGGCCACCGTACGGAGATAGCCGTCCTTGTCGGTGCCCTCGATCGTCACCTCGGCCGAGCGCCCGGCGTGCTCGAGCGTGCTCACGGCGTTGCCGAAGTAGGGGCCTGCCTTCTTCCGCCAGCGCACCACGGGGCGGCGCAGGCCGGCCGAGCGGGCCAGCGCGCGGACCGCGTTCGACGGGCCACTCCACCAGCCGAGCCGCATCAGGGGGCGGACCGCGGCCGGCACCTGGTTGTGAATCGGCGAGCAGGTGAGCTGGTGCACCGGGGTGACTACGTCGTCCGGGAAGCGGGCCTGGGCGACGTAGGAGTGGTGGACGTCGCCGGAGAGCACGCTGATGGAGGCCGGCGGTTCGTACGCCGGCCCGGCGCCCACCCGCCCGTTGCCCGATCCCGGCTCGCCGGCGCCGATCCGGGCGAACAGGGTCGCGAGCGCCTCGAACGATTGGTGGAAGGCCGCCCAGTGCTCCAGGTCGACCGCGCGGCGAACCCGCTCGGAGATCCGGACCACCCATTCCCGGTTGGCGGCGTTGAGCCGCTCGTTCCACGACTCGAGGTGGTGGATCCCGGGCGGCAGCAGCCACGGCAGCGACGAGCCCACCACGAGGTGGTCGTACTCGCCGTGGGCCTGGTCGAGGAACCAGGCCCACTCGCCCGGCGGCAGCATCGCCCGGTTGTCGGGAACGAGCACCCGGCTGCACCGGTTGTCGAGGACGACCAGCCGGGTCCGGCCGATGTCGAGGGCATAGCTCCACTGGTACTGCGCCGCACGCCACTCCTCGGTGTCGTGTGCGACGTCCGACTCGCTGTCGACCCGGGCCGCGAACTCCTGCAGCACCGAGCTGGCGTCCTCGGCCGCGACGACCTTGGCGTAGACCGGGTCGGTGGCGATCTCGTCCGGGTGCAGGTTGCCCAGGTGCTGGTAGACCCAGTACGACGCCAGGCCGGCCGTGATCCGCTCCCGCCACCACGGCTGCTCGCGCATATCGGCCCGCCACGCCGCCGAGGTGTTCCAGTCGTCGATGATCTCGTGGTCGTCGAAGATCATCACGCTCGGCACGGTGGAGAAGAGCCACCGGATCTCCGGGTCGCGCCACGACTCGAGGTAGAGCTTGGTGTATTCGTCGTAGGTCACCACCTCGTGCCGAGGCGCGCCGCGCGGGCGCCGTCGGCGCCGCCGCAGCAGCTTCTGCACGGTTCGCGAGGTGATGTCGGCGTAGACCTGGTCGCCGAGCAGCACGAGCAGGTCGGGGCGGGGGCCGCCGGCCATCATCCGCCGGGCGTACGCGTCGAGCGCGTCGGGCGGCAGTCGCCGGGTGGTCGCGTGCTGGGTGGTCTCCCGGCAGGAGCCGAAGAGCAGCCGTACCGGGTGGTCCCGGTCGTCGGCCGGCCGGGTCTGGATCACGCTGGGCGGGAAGGAATCACCCGGTAGCGGCCAGGCCGGCTCGTCGTCGATCAGTACCTCGTAGGGAGTGGCGGCGCCCGGCGCCAGGCCCTCGACGACGACCAGGGCGTAGTGATGGTCGAAGGCGGTGAACGTTGTCGCCTGCCCGCCGGCGCCGTCCGGGGTCCGCACCTGGACAACCGCCGGAGCGCTCGTCTCCACCCAGACGGTGGCGCGCGTGTCGACCACCCGCCGCAGCAGCGGGCCGATCAACAGGCGGGCGTTGGGCATCGGTGACCTCCGGGGGTGGAGTGGGCGGTCGCCGATACCCGGCCGACGCGACGCCCACCCTGCGACGGCGCAAGCGTACTCGCGCTCGAACCCCGGCCGGGGAGGTGGTGCGCGGCGCGGTCGGCCCCCTCATCTGTCAGGATTCCGGGCATGGATTACGTCGTCCTCGCTCTGATCCTTCTCGGTGTTCTCCTGCTCAGCGGCCTTGGGCTGGTGGCACCCCGGCTGCGCCGCCGGCCGGGTCCGCCGGCGCCGCCGCCGCCGGTGGAGGTGGCGGAGGACCTGGCCCGGCCGCCTGTCCTGCCGGAGGAGATTCAGGAGGTGCCACCGGTCGGCGTGCAGGCCCCGACCGGGGTGCTGGAGCCGCCCGTCGTCGAGCCGGCTCCGACGATCGAGCGGCCCGCCCCGACGGCGGGCCGGCTGATCCGGCTGCGGGACCGGCTGTCCCGCTCGCAGAACGTGTTCGGCCGCGGTCTGCTCGGGCTGCTGAGCCGCGATCAGCTGGACGAAGAGGTCTGGGAGGAGATCGAGGACAGCCTGATCACCGCCGACGTCGGCATCGAGGCCACCCGCGAGATCGTCGACCGGCTGCGCGAGCGCACCAAGGTGCTGGGCACCCACTCCGCCACCGAACTGCGGGCCCTGTTGGCGGCCGAACTGGTCAACGCCCTCGATCCGCAGCTCGACCGGTCGCTGCGGGCAGCGCCGCACGACGGCGTACCCGGTGTGGTGCTGGTGGTGGGCGTGAACGGCTCCGGCAAGACCACGACCTGCGGCAAGATCGCCCGCGTCCTGGTGGCCGACGGCCACAGTGTCGTCCTGGGCGCCGCGGACACCTTCCGCGCCGCGGCCGCCGACCAGCTCGCCACCTGGGCCGGCCGGGTGGGCGCCGACGTGGTCCGCGGGCGGGAGGGCGCCGACCCGGCCAGCGTCGCGTTCGACGCGGTCCGGCGGGGGATCGAGTCCGGCGTCGACACGGTGCTGGTCGACACCGCCGGCCGCCTGCAGAACAAGGTCGGCCTGATGGACGAGCTGGGCAAGGTGAAGCGGGTGGTGGAAAAGCACGGGCCGATCGACGAAACCCTGCTGGTGCTCGACGCCACCACCGGTCAGAACGGGCTCGAGCAGGCCCGCGTCTTCACGGAGGTGGTCGACGTGACGGGCGTGGTGCTCACCAAACTCGACGGCACGGCCAAGGGCGGCATTGTGATCGCCGTACAGCGGAAGCTGAGCATTCCGGTCAAGCTGGTGGGGCTGGGCGAGGGGCCGGACGACCTGGCCCCGTTCGAGCCCACCCAGTTCGTCGATGCGCTGCTCGGCACCGAGCCGCTTGGACCAGCCGCGTAGCCTCTAGTGACCACCTACGACCGCGCCTCCGCCTTCGGGTTCGCCCCCGGCGCCGACGATCGGGCGCCCAGCCTCGGGAGACCGTACGTGACCGCGCAGGAGATACCGCTGCACGGCGGCAACGTGAGCACCGTCGTGCGGGTCGGCGACACGGTGCGGCGCAACGCCGGACCGTGGACTCCCGCCGTGCACGCCCTGCTGCGCCATTTGGAGTACGTCGGTTTCACCGGATCGCCCCGGGCGCTGGGCATGGACGAGCGCAACCGGGAGGTGCTCTCGTACCTCGAAGGGGAGTGTGGGGAGTATCCGCTGGCGCCGCACTGGGTGACCGACGAGGCGCTGGTGACCGTGGCGACGATGCTGCGGATGTTCCACGACGCCCAGTACAACTTCCAGCCGCCGGCGGGGGCGGTCTGGCGTTCCTTCGGGGCGCCGCCGCCCGACGCCGAGATCATCTGCCACCACGACGCGGCACCCCACAACGTGATCTGGCGGCCCGACGGCACCCTCGCTCTGATCGACTTCGACCTGGCGTCGCCCGGTGCCCGCATCTACGACGTGGCGTACGCGGCGTGGACCTGGGTGCCGCTGTTCTCCGACCGCGACTCCTACACTCTGGGGTGGAAGCGGCCCGACCGGTCCCGGCGGCTGCGCCTGTTCGCCGATGCGTACGGGTTGATCCCGCGCGACCGGCAGCGGCTGGTGCGTACCATCCGCAAGCGGATCGTCGACCACGTCGAGGGGATTCGGCGGATGGCTGCCGCCGGGGAGCCGGCGTTCGTCCGCATCGTGCACAAGGGGCATCTGCGCCGTCCCATGCGCGACCTGCGGCTACTCGACCACGAGCGGCACGCCCTCGAGTACGCCCTGCACTGACCCACGGAGGCGGCGCCGCCCCTAAGCGGGACGCCCTCTCGTCGATCTAGGGCAAATTGCTGCGATCAGAGATCGACTAACAGCCGTTCGCCCTAGATCGCGAAGCTGCGGCATCGGTTCACCAGCCGGTAACAAGGAGTCACGGGAACGAAACGCGCACGGCACGCTGCCGGAAACAGGGGGCGGCCAGGCTGGCATGCAGCCGGCATCCGGGCGACGTTGCCCGGCGAAGCCGGGACCAGGGAACCTCACGAATGGGAGGTCCGCGTGCCCGACGCACCCACGATCGACACCGGCAACACCGCATGGCTGCTCGTGTCGACTGCGCTCGTGCTGCTCATGACGCCCGGCCTGGCGCTGTTCTACGGCGGCCTCAACCGGTCCAAGGGCGTCCTCAACATGATGATGATGAGCTTCTCGGCCATCGGGCTCGTCAGCATCCTGTGGCTGTTCTACGGCTTCACCGTCGCCTTCGGCGAGGGTGGCCGGTTCTGGGGCGACCTGGGTCAGTACCTCGGAACGAAGACCTTTGTCGGCGAGGCCGACCTGTGGGGCGAGACCGGCATTCCGCTGTACGTGTTCATCGCCTTCCAGATGATGTTCGCGATCATCACAGTGGCGCTGATCAGTGGCGCGCTCTCCGACCGGGCCAAATTCGCCGGCTGGCTGATCTTCGCCGCTGGCTGGGCCACGTTCGTGTACTTCCCGGTCGCGCACATGGTCTGGGGCGGCGGCCTGATCGGCGGGAATATCGGCGCCCTCGACTTCGCCGGTGGCACCGCCGTCCACATCAACGCCGGCTCCGCGGCGCTCGCCCTGGCGCTGATCGTGGGCCGGCGGACCGGCTGGCCGCGGGAGAGCGCGAAGCCGCACAACGTGCCGATGGTCGCTCTCGGCGCCGGCCTGCTCTGGTTCGGCTGGTTCGGGTTCAACGCCGGTTCGGAGTTGACCGCCGACACGGTGACCGCGCTGGCCTTCGTCAACACCCAGGTGGCGGCGGCCGCCGCCGTACTCGGCTGGATGGGCGTGGAGTGGCTGCGCAACGGCCGGCCCACCCTGGTCGGCGCCTCGTCCGGGGCCGTGGCCGGCCTGGTCGCGATCACCCCGGCCTGCGCGTTCATCACCCCGGCCGCCGCGGTGCTGCTGGGCCTCGTCGCCGGCGTGGGTTGCGCGCTCGCGGTGAGCCTGAAGTACCGGTTCGGGTACGACGACTCGCTCGACGTCGTCGGCGTTCATTTCGTCGGCGGGTGGATCGGCTGCCTGTGGATCGGGCTCTTCGGCACGGCGTCGGTCAGTTCGCTGGTGAAAAGCGACGGGCTGCTGGTCGGCGGGGACGCGGCGCTGCTCGGTCGGCAGGCGCTGGGGGCGCTGGTCGTCAGCGGCTACTCGTTCCTCATCGCCCTCGTCCTGGGCCTACTCATCGACAAGACGATCGGCCTGCGGGTCTCCACCGAGGCCGAGGCCGACGGCATCGACGTCGCGGAGCACGCGGAGAGCGCGTACGACTACTCGCCCGCCGGTGGCAGTGGCGGTGCGTTCGCCATGGCAGGAATCGCACCCCCGAAGGACGGCGCCGGGACGCCTCCCGGCCGCGAGCCTTCGGTCACCGAGTCGGTCGCCGGCTAGCGTTCATCGATGGAGGGATTGGACATGAAGCTGGTGACCGCAGTCATCAAACCGCATCAGCTGGACGCCGTGAAGGAGGCCCTGCACGCACTTGGTGTTGCCGGGCTGACCGTCAGCGAGGTCCAGGGCTACGGCCGGCAGAAGGGCCACACCGAGGTCTACCGGGGGGCGGAGTACACCGTCGAGTTCCTGCCGAAGATCCGGGTGGAGGTCCTGATCGACGAGTTGGAAGTGGACAAGATCGTGGATGCCGTCGTCGCCGCGGCGCGTACCGGCCGGATCGGCGACGGCAAGGTATGGGTCACTCCGGTCGAGGACGTGATCCGGGTGCGCACCGGTGAACGTGGTCTCGACGCTCTCTGACGGCGCCGTGACGTCGATGATCAAGGAAAGAGCAGCCGGTTCGGCTGACCCGAATCCCTTGCTCGACGGGGAGGGAGGTGCCCAGGTCGGTGCCGCCGCCCGCGCGCAGCGGGCGGCGGCACTGGACGGCTGGCTGTCCCCGCTCCTGCCGCCCACCGCCGACGGCGTCGCGTTGCTCGCCGTCGGCGGGCTTGGCCGCCGGCACTGCGCCCCGTACGGCGATCTGGACCTGATGTTGCTGCACCGCGGCGTGCCGGGCATCGACCAGATCGCCGCCCGCATCTGGTACCCGGTCTGGGATGCCGGCCGAGCGCTGGATCACTCCGTGCGCACCGTGGCCGAAGCGCTCTCCGTCGCCCACGACGACGTCAAGGTGGCGCTCGCGTTGCTGGACGCCCGGTTCCTGGCCGGCGACCGGGCCCTCGCCGCGCAGCTGACGGATGCCGCCGCGGACCACTGGCGCCGTACCGCCGTGCGGCATGCGCCCGCCCTGCGCCGGTTGACGCAGCAGCGGTGGGCAACCCACGGTGAGCTGGCGTTCCTGCTCGACGGCGACCTCAAGGAGGCGGCCGGCGGGTTGCGCGACGTCGGGGTGCTGCGCGCCATCGCGTACGCCGGGCTGACCGACGCCCTTCGTCCGGCCGTCCGGGCCGCGCAGCTGCGGCTGCTGGACACCCGCGATGCCCTGCATGTCACGGTAGGCCGGCGGACCGAGCGGCTCGTGGCGCAGGAGCGCTCGCCGGTGGCCGCGCTGCTCGGACTGCCCAACGGCGACGCACTTTTGCGCCGGGTCGCCGGCGACGCTCGTACCGTGAAACACGCCGTCGAGGATGCGTGGCGGGCGGTGGACCGGTTCGCGGCGCGGCGGGGCCGGTCGCCGGTCCGCCGCCCGGTGGCCCGCGATGTCATCGAGCACGACGGCGAACTGGTCCTGGCCC
>DASVMV010000203.1:0-19819 GCA_036384155.1 Micromonosporaceae bacterium | reverse complement strand
ACCACCGAGGCGCGCCGGCAGACTGCCCGGACCGGACGTCGGAGCGCCGCCGGGGCCGGATCTGCCACGCTCACCGCCACTGCGGAGCCGTCGGCCGTCACATCGGTGAGTATCTCCCCTCGGGAGAGCGGACTCCCCGATCGGATAGCGTCTGGGCCATGTCCGAGACCGGTTACCCCTGGCCGATCGAGACCGCCCAGCTCGACAACGGGCTCCGGGTGGTCGTCAGCGAGGACCGCACGGCACCGGTGGTCGCCGTCAACCTCTGGTACGACGTGGGGTCGCGGCATGAGCCGGCCGGGCAGACCGGCTTCGCCCACCTCTTCGAGCACCTGATGTTCGAGGGTTCGGTCAACGTGGCCAAGGCCGAGCACATGAAGCTGGTGCAGGGCAGCGGGGGCTCGCTCAACGCCACCACCAACCCCGACCGCACCAACTACTTCGAAACGGTGCCCGCCGAGCACCTCGAACTGGCGCTGTGGCTGGAGGCGGACCGGCTGGGCGGCCTGGTGCCGGCACTGACCCAGGAGACGCTGGACAACCAGCGCGAGGTGGTCAAGAACGAACGCCGCCAGCGGTACGACAATGTGCCGTACGGCGATGCCTGGCTGCGTCTGCTGCCGCTGCTCTACCCGCCCGGCCACCCGTACCACCACGCCACCATCGGCTCGATGGACGACCTCAACGCGGCCGGTCTGGCAACCTTCCAGGCCTTCCACCGCACCTACTACGCACCCAACAACGCGGTCCTGACCGTCGTCGGCGACGCCGCTCCCGCCGAGGTCTTCGCGGTGGCCGACAAGTACTTCGGCGCCATCCCGCCCCGGTCGGAGATCCCGGCGGCGCCGGACGGGCGCACGGTCGCGGCCACGGGTACACCCGCCCGGGAGAGGGTGGTCGCGGACGTGCCGGCCGCGCGCCACTACCTGGCTCACCGTACGCACCCGTTCGGAACGCCGGGCTATGACGCGGTCACCGTGCTGGCCGTGGTGCTCGGCGGTGGCCGGGGCAGCCGGCTGTTTCAGCGGCTGGCCGACGGCAAGCGAATCGCCCAGCCGGACAACGTCGTGGCGTACGGGGTGGACCTCGCCCACGCGCCCGCGCCGCTGATCGCCACCGCCACCGCGCGGCCCGGCGTGGCCGTCGAGGAGCTCGAGGCGGGCCTCACCGAGGTGGTTGACGAGCTGGCGACCGGGGTCACCGTGGCCGAGCTGGACCGGGCGCACGCGCTGCTCACCACGGCGTGGTGGCGCCAGATGTCGACCGTGGACGGCCGCGCCGACGCGCTCGGCCGGTACGCCGTACAGTTCGGCGATCCGGCCCGCGTGGGGGAGCGGTTGCCCGGCTGGCTGTCCGTTGACGCCGACCGCGTGGCCCAGGTCGCCGCCGAGGTGCTGCGGCCCGAGGACCGGGTGACCCTGACCTACCTGCCGCAGGAGGTGTCATGACCCTGATCGCCGAACGTCCGCAGCCGGGCGCGGCCCGGCCGTACCGGTTTCCCGATGTGGTCCGCCAACCGGTCGCGGGCGGCGAGGTCGTGGCGGCGCACCTGCCGGGGCACCGCCTGGCCGTCGCCGTCCTGCTGCTGGACGCGGGGGCCTGGCGGGAGCCGACGGGCCGCGAGGGCCTGGCGGGTGTGGTCGCCAAGGCGCTGGAGGAAGGTACGACCCGGCGGAACGCCGCCGGCTACGCGCTGGCGCTGGAACGGCTCGGCACCCAGCTCTCCCTCTCCGCCGACTGGGACGCCTTCAAGGCCAGCGTCCAGGTGGAGGTCGACAACCTTCTGCCGGCTGTGGAGTTGTTGGCCGAGGCGGTCCGCAGCCCCCGGCTCGACCCGGCCGACGTGACGCGGGTACGCGACGACGAGGTGACCGCGCTGCGGATGTACTGGGCAAATCCCGGTCCGCGGGCCGACGCCGCCCTGCGGGCGGATCTCTTCGGCATCGACGTACGGGCCGGCCGGCCGATGGACGGCGACCCGTCGTCGGCCGGCGCGGTGACCGTCGACGACGTCACCGGGTACCACGCGGACTGGTTCACCCGGCCCGGCACGCTGCTGGTCGTCGGTGACCTCGACCGGCTGGACCTGGCAGGCCTCGGCGCGGCGGCGTTCGCCGGGGCCGCCGACGAGCCAGTGGAGCCGGGCATCCCGATCGACGTGGAGGTGCGGACCGAGCGGCGGATCATCCTGGTGGACCGGCCCGGCTCGGTGCAGTCCACGTTGCGGTTGGGGCACACGGCGCCGCACCGGGCACACCCCGACTACGTACGGATGACGCTGGCGGCGACGGTCCTCGGCGGCGCGTTCACCTCCCGGCTCAACCATCTGCTCCGCGAGGTGCGCGGCTACACGTACGGCGTCCGGGCGGACTTCGGCCTGTCCCGCCGCTTCGGGCGCTTCCTGACCAGCGCGCAGGTCCAGACCGAGGTGACCGGGCCGGCGCTGGTGGACGCCGTGGCGGAGATCGCCCGCACCCAGGCCGAGGGCGTGACCGAGGAGGAGCTTGCGGTCGCGCGGGCCTGGCGGGCCGGGCAGCTGTCCGTCGAGCTGCAGACGCCGGGCGCGATCGCCAACGCGCTGGCGACCGTGGTGGTGTACGGCTTTCCGGACGACTACCACGCGACGCTGCGGGCGCAGCTGCTGTCGGCGGGGGAGGCGGAGGTGTCGGCCGCGGCGGCGGCCTACCTGCGACCGCGGGGGCTGACGCTGGTGGTGGAGGGCGACGCCGCGGCGATCCGGGACGACCTGACGGCGACCGGCCTCGGCGAGGTGCTCGACCCTCCGGTGTGAGGATTCCAGAATTAAGAAGTACAGTTCGTAGAACCGTACTTCGCAGTCCCGGGAGCTCATCTGATCGCCAAGCCGAACCGCATCTTCGACCGCGACGTCGAGTGGCAGCATCTCGTGAGCTTCGTGTCGCGGCCCGGCGTCCAGCTTGGCGTGGTGAGCGGCCGACGCCGGCAGGGCAAGACGTTTCTCCTGGAAGCACTCGCCCGGGAGACCGGCGGGCTCTACTTCGGGGCCACGCAGGCCACCGAGACGGAGGCACTCCGGCTCTTCGCGCAGGCCGTGTCCGCCTGGGTCGACGCGGCGGTTCCGCTGCATTTCCCGAGCTGGGACGACGCCGTGACATACCTGTTCTCGCTCCGGAACCGGCCCGGCCCGGTCGTCATCGACGAGTTTCCGTATCTGAGTTCGGTGTCACCGTCGCTGCCGTCGATCGTGCAGCGGGAGATCGACCGTGCCGTCTCCGGCGGCGGCGATGTCCGCGTGTTGCTATGCGGGTCGGCCATGTCGGTGATGGGAGGACTGCTCGCGGGCAGCGCACCGCTGCGGGGGCGAGCCAGTCTCGAACTCGTTGTGCGCCCCTTCCCCTATCTGCTCGCGGCACGCTTCTGGGGGATCCGCGATCCTCGGCTCGCGGTGTGCCACCATGCCGTAGTGGGCGGTACGCCGGCCTACCGACGCTTCGTGGCGGACGATGCTCCCGGCGACGTCGCCGACTTTGACGACTGGGTGCTGCGCGCGGTGCTGGACCCGGCGACTCCGCTGTTTCGGGAGGCTCGCTATCTGCTCGACGAGCAGGCGGCGGTCCGCGACACCGCGCTGTACCACTCCGTACTG
This sequence comes from Micromonosporaceae bacterium, assembly GCA_036384155.1. Taxonomy (GTDB): domain Bacteria; phylum Actinomycetota; class Actinomycetes; order Mycobacteriales; family Micromonosporaceae; genus DASVMV01. The sequence continues at coordinate 16,194 of DASVMV010000203.1, read as the reverse complement.
GCCGCGGTGGCCACCGGAAACAACACTCGAGGCGGGATCGCGAGCTACATCGGCCGCAAGGCCGGGGATATCGGTCACCACCTCAACGTTCTCGAGGACAGTGGACTGCTGCGCCGCGACCCCGACGTCTTCCGGTCCGGGCGCTCCGTCTATCGAATCGCGGAGCCCTTGATCACGTTCTATCAGGCGATCATGCGCCCACAGTGGGGGCTGTTGGAGAGCGGACGGGCCGCACTCGTCTGGGGCGATTCGAAAGCTCGATTCGCGAGCAAGGTCGTCGGGCCGCATTTCGAGCAACTCTGCCGGGAGTCCGTCCTCGCCCAACCGTCCGATGTCTTCGGCGGCCTGCCAGGCGACGTGGGCGCGGGGGTCGTCGCGGACCCGGCTCGGAAGAGTCAAATCGAGGTGGATGTCGCCGTGTTCGCCCCGGCCGTGCCCGGCGAGCCCCGTCGCCTCTTGGCGCTCGGCGAGGCGAAGTGGGGCGAGCCGATCGGCGTACGGCATCTCGAGCGGCTCCGGCGCGCTCGTGATCTGCTGGCTGCCCGAGGTTACGACACGCGGGACGCGAAACTGGCCGGATACAGCGGCGTCGGGTTCGACTCGCGCGTCCGGGACGAGGGTGCTGACGTGGTGCTGTTCACGCTCGGCGGCCTTTACCCTGACCTGGCGTGACACGGCCGGTTCGCCGCCGGCCCACCCGGGTAGCCTCGCGAACATGAGGATCGGGATCGTGGGCGCTACCGGCCAGGTCGGCGGCGTGATGAAGCAGGTACTGGACGAGCGGAACTTTCCCGTGGATCGCCTGCGGCTGTTCGCCTCGGCCCGCTCGGCCGGCCGTACGCTGCCGTGGCGCGGCGCCGAGGTCCTGGTGGAGGACGCGGAGAGCGCCGACTACAGCGACCTGGACATCGTTCTCTTTTCCGCCGGGAAGGCAGCGTCCCGGGCGCTGGCGCCGCGGGTGGCGGCCGCCGGCGCCGTCGTGATCGACAACTCCTCGGCCTGGCGGATGGACCCGGACGTGCCGCTGGTGGTGTCCGAGGTGAACCCGCACGCGGTCGGGCGGCGACCCAAGGGGATCATCGCGAACCCCAACTGCACCACCATGGCCGCGATGCCCGTGCTGCGCCCGTTGCACGCCGAGGCCGGCCTGCTGTCCCTGGTGATTGCCACGTACCAGGCCGTCTCCGGCTCCGGTCTGGCCGGGACGGCCGAGCTGGACGAGCAGGTGCGGAAGGTGGTCGACCGGGCCAGCGAGTTGACCTACGACGGGTCGGCGGTCGAGTTTCCCGCCCCGCGCACGTACGCCCGGCCGATCGCGTTCAACGTGCTGCCGCTGGCCGGGTCCCTCGTCGACGACGGCTCGGACGAGACCGAGGAAGAGCAGAAGCTGCGCGATGAGAGCCGCAAGATCCTGGAGATCCCCGACCTGAGGGTCTCCGGGACGTGCGTGCGGGTGCCCGTTTTCACCGGGCACTCGCTGCAGGTCAACGCCCGGTTCGCTGATCCGCTCAGCCCGGCGCGGGCGCGGGAACTGCTGGCCGCCGCGCCCGGAGTGGCGCTCGCCGAGGTGCCGACGCCGTTGCAGGCCGCCGGCCAGGACCCCACCTTCGTCGGCCGGATCCGGGCGGACGAGACCGTCGAGCGCGGGCTGGCCTTCTTCTGCTCGAACGACAACCTGCGCAAGGGCGCCGCCCTCAACGCGGTGCAGATCGCCGAACTGGTGGCAGCCGAGCGCGCCTAGCCGCCGGGGTTCCGGCCACCGTCATCCGCGGTCGGCGAACTCCACGATCGCGGCTGCCGCGTTGGCCGGCCCGTCAATCCCGTCGTACGCGCGTTTGACGGCCCCAGCCGCGCGGCGGTATGCGCCGTCGGCCAGCATCGAGCGGGCCATTGCCGTGAGGCGGTCCGTGCCCGCGTGCCGGAGCGCCAACCGACGTGCGGCACCCAGCCGTTCGAGCAACACGATGTTGAGGTCCTGCTCGGGCTGCAGCGGCAGGCCGAGGACGGGCGTGCCCGCGGCCATCGCGGTCTGCATGCTGCCCTGGCCGCCCGCCGTCACCGCGAGGTCGACCCGCGGCATGACGCGGTGGCTCGGCAGCACCCCGTCGACCAGCACCCGCTCGCCTGCCAGGTCGCCGAGATCGTGGACGGTGCCGGCCACCAGGATCCGTGCGTCGAGCGGAGCGAGGGCCCGGACGGCGGCGCGGACGAGATGCGGCGGGCTGGACGTGATAGCCACGTAGATCATCGGGCCGTCCTGGTCGAGAAACCGGGCGACGCGGTCCGGCAGCGGCCGGTCGAGGCGGGTGTAGAGCGGGCCGGTGTACCGCAGGCGCATGCTGGGCCGGTAGCCCCGCCGCCCGTCGGGCCGCCACCGTTCCATGACCTGTGGCGGAATTCCGATGACCTCGGGCGCCTCGGTGACCAGGGTCAGATCACCGAGGACGAGAGCCGCCAGGCTGGGCACCTGGGGCACCCCGAGCTCCGTGGCTATCCGGTTGAACCCGCTGGTGTAGAACCGTACCCGCGGCGGGGCGGCGTTCGTGAGCCAGCGGACGACCCGGTCCGGCAGTGCCCGGAAGGCCGGGCGGATGGGCCGGGCGGGCGCCGGCAGCAGCCCGTGCTCCCAGACCGGCGGGACCCAACTCCCGTTGTGCTCAGTGACCAGCCGCACGCCGGCAAGGCGGGTGGACAGCACCGTGGTGAGGGTGAAGCCGGTGACGGCGACGCGAATCCCGTGCGTCCGAAAGTAGTCCGCCTCCGCGCGCGCGTACGTGCGCAGTTCGTCGTCGGTGTAGGTGCTCTGGTTGACGTTGCCCATGCCGATCTCGTCCCGCAGGAACTGGGCGCACCGCTCCGGTGTCATGCGCGGACCGATCACGTCGTACGGCACCCCGGCCTCGGCGAGCAGGTACTCGTAGGTACCCCCGTGCGTCGCCACGCGTACGGCCGCGTCGCGTTCGCGGAGCGCCCGGTAGATCTCCAGCAGGCGGGTGGTCTCCGACAGGAATGCGCAGTTGGGCAACAGACAGATCATGCCGCTCCTAACCGCAATATATTGCTGACCTGTAGGTAATATATTGCACATGTCTCCCGCAGGGAAGCCCCTCTTCGACATCGGACCAGATTCCGGCCTTCCGCCCTCGGTGCGCGCGTTCCGGTCGGTACTCCTGCTCGCGCAGCGGCTGCGGCAGCTCATGGACGACCGGCTGCGGCCGGACGGGCTGACCACCCAGCAGGCCGCGCTGCTGACCGCCGTCATCGCCCGCGGCCGTCCGGCGGTAACCGAGGCGGCCCACGCACTGGGCACTACCCACCAGAACGTCGCCCAGCTCGTCGCGGCACTCCAGCGCAAAGGGCTCCTGCGGGTCGAACGGGACCCGGCAGACCGGCGTCGCCGGCGCCTGGTGGCCACCGAGCGCAACGACCGGTACTGGCACGACCGCGACCTGGGCGACCTGGCGGCAGTGTCAGCCTGGTTCGCGGTTCTGTCGCCGGACGAGTTACAGACGCTGTGTACGCTGGCCGGCCGCCTCCTCGACCACCTCAGCCCGCAGGACGCTCCCTGACCGAGCGGCCGCCGATGGCCCGGGTGGCCGGATCGGCCGAGCGCGATGGTGAAAGGATCCGATAGCGGAGCCGCCGAGACGATTTGGGAGACGCCCGATGGCCGAGTCAAACGAGCGACTGCTGGACCTGCTGGCGAGCCGGAACCTGGGCGTGCTGGCGACCATCAAGCGGGACGGACGGCCCCAGTTGTCCAATGTGTCCTACGCGTTCGACCAGGACCGCAGCCTCATCCGGGTATCCGTCACCGACGGCCGGGCCAAGACCGCCAACCTGCGCCGCGACCCGCGGGCCAGCTTTCATGTGACTGCGGCGGACGGCTGGTCGTACGCGGTCGCGGAGGCGACCGCCGAACTCAGCCCGGTGGCCGCTGATCCCCACGACGCCACCGTGGCCGAGCTGATCGACATCTTCCGTGCCGTTCAGGGCGAGCATCCGGACTGGGACGACTACCGCCGGGCGATGGTGCAGGATCGGCGCATCGCGCTGCGTCTGTGGGTCGAGCGGGTCTACGGCATGCCGCCGTCCTGACCGGCGGTCGCCGTCCTGGCCACGGTCACCGGTTCCGGCCCGGTCGCCGTCGCGGCGTGGTCGCCGTTGCTACGCCGGCGACTGGACGCGCACGCCCGGCCAGCGCTCCTCCGGGCGGAGCCGGGCGAGGCGGGACTGGGACAGCTCCAGACCCACCCCGCGCGGGTTGCGCCGCCACACGCCGTCGAGCAGGTCGGCCAGCCCCAGCGGCGCGCACACCTCGACCTCATCGAGGGGGTCGAGCCGTACCGCCACCGCCGTTGCGGTCTCCGGCCAGGTAGCGACGGCCTCCGCGATCGTCCGCAGCGGCTCGATCGGCTCGCCGCCGAACTTGGCGTCGTACCAGGTATGCACGGCGGCCTGGTTGCGCGCCTGCCACGGCACAGCAGGCCAGGGTTCCGGCTCTCGCGCCCAGGTCCGCTCCAGCAGCGCGGTCGCGTCGGCGTCGCGCTGGCGGCTGAGATTGTCCGGGTCGAAGAACACCACGTCGATGTCGTGAACCTGGGCCGGGTCGAAGCCGGGCCCGTACAACTCGCTCCAGACCAGGTCGCGCACGGCTCCAGCGCCCACCCACGCATCGGGTAGGCCGGACTCCCGGACCACGGTCAGCACGCGGACCAGCCAGGGGCTGTAGTGCACGATGCGGCGCAGGAGCACGTCGTCGTCGACGCGGGTCAGCGGTGCGTTCATCTGGCCTCCGGAGCGGCAACGGGCGTGGGGCAGCCGCATACCCGCCCACTCGCCCCCCAGTCGCGGCCACCGCCCGCAGTTCCGGCGTACGACGGCAGCCGTGCGGTTGCGTCGCGTTACCTCCGTCCTCCCTCGGGTACCCGACCGGCCGCAGAGAGAAGGGGGAGCCCGATGACCACCGTCGGAGAGTTCATGACGACCCGGTTGGTGACCATGAACGGCAGGAACACCCTGACCGAGGCCGCGTGTCAGATGCGGGACGCCGACATCGGAGACGTGATCATCACGAATGGCGCCGAAATGACCGGAATCATCACGGATCGGGATATCACCGTGCGAGCCGTCGCTGAGCACGTCGACCCCGACGCCGCCACCCTCGAGCAGATCCAAACCCGGGACATCATCACGGTCAACCCGCACGACGACGCGGTGGCGGCCGCCGACCTCATGCGGACCTATGCGGTACGACGGTTGCCGGTGATCGAAGACGGCCGGCTGGTGGGCGTGGTTTCTCTCGGCGATCTCGCGGTCGAACGCGAGCCCGACTCGGTACTGGCCGACATCAGCGCCGATGACCCGAACAACTGACTGGTGCGGGACGCCGGCCGTCGCGGCAGCGGCGCAGGGCCGGACCGGGTCAACAACCGGTGAACGGAGGGATTGATGGCGGGTAACGCGACCTTGGCGTTCTTCGAAGGACTTGACCGGCGGCGGCACGAGCCGCTGCTGGAGAAGATCAAGGGGACGGTCCGCTTTGACCTGCAGCACAGGGGGCAGACCGAACACTGGCTCGTTGCGATCGACCGGGGGGACCTGGCGGTATCCCGCGAGGAACAGGACGCCGACAGTGTGGTGGCGACCGATCCAGAGCTGTTCGAGCAGCTCGCCAACGGCACCGAGAACGGTGTCGCCGCCGGTTTGCGGGGTGCGCTGACCATCGTCGGGAGTTTGCACCTGTACCTGATGCTGGAGCGGCTTTTCCCCAGCCCACCCGACTCGCAGGGCCCACGCCGAAGGATCCGACGGGAGGGCCGCCAATGAGCGACGAGCTGGGAGTGGTGAAGATCCTCGACGGCAACACCTTCGTCGTCAGCGACGATCGCGGTGACGTCGAGGCGACACCCAGTTCTCCCACCGGACTCTTCGCGCTCGACACCCGCTTCCTGTCCCGGTGGGTCCTCACCATCGACGGCCAGCGGCTCAACTCGCTGTCGGTGGACGATCTGAACTACTTCGAGACCCGCTTCTTCCTGGTGCCCGGCGAGGCCGCCTACTACGTCGACGCGAAGGTGTCGGTCATTCGCGAGCGTTCCATCGTGGGCAGTTTTGCGGAGACCCTTACCGTGCTCAACCACGCCGAAGTACCCGTCGACCTCGAGATCCGCATCGAGGCCGGTTCCGACTTCGCCGACCTCTTCGAAATCAAGGACGAGGCGATCGACAAGAAGGGCGACTACTACGCCGAGGTGCAGGACGGGCACCTGCGAATGGGCTACCAGCGGGGCACGTTCCGCCGCGAGACCGTCGTATCGACGACCGAGCCGGCCACGGTGGAAGTGGGCGGGCTCACCTTTACCGTGCACATCCCGGCCAATGACAAATGGACCGCGGAGATTCATGTCAAGTCGCTTGCGGTCGGTCCCGGTGGCCGGGACCTCCGCATGGGCCTGCGCGCCGGTGGTGCCCGGGGACGCGACCAGATGCAGCGTGAACTCGAGGAGTGGATAGAGAGCGCGCCGAGCCTGAATTGTGAGTCCGAGCCGCTACAGACCGCGTACCGGCGCAGTCTCGTCGACCTCGCGGCGCTGCGGTACTCGCCGATCGCGCTTCCCGGGCAGTACCTGCCGGCGGCCGGGCTGCCCTGGTTCATGACGATGTTCGGCCGGGACAGCGTCTTCACCAGCCTGCAGACCCTGCCGTTCGTCCCTTCTCTGTCGGCCACCACGCTGCGGATCCTCGCCGCGCTGCAAGGTACGCGCATCGACGACTTCCGGGACGAGGACCCCGGGCGGATCCTGCACGAGTTCCGGTACGGCGAGACGGCCGCATTCGAGGACCAGCCACATTCCCCGTACTTCGGCACGGTCGACGCCACCCCGCTGTTCGTGATCCTGCTCGACGAGTACGAGCGCTGGTCCGGTGATACGGCCCTCGTGCACGAGTTGGAGAAGGAGACCCGGGCGGCGCTGAACTGGATGTACGAGTACGCCGACCTGGCGGGCAACGGCTACCTCTGGTACGAGCGCCGGAATCTGAAGAATGGCCTGGAAAACCAGTGCTGGAAGGACTCCTGGGACTCGCTGTCCTACAGTGACGGCCGACTACCGGGATATCCGCGGGCCACCTGCGAATCGCAGGGCTACATGTACGACGCCAAGGTGCGCGCCGCCCGCCTGGCCCGCCTGGTGTGGAATGACCCGGCGTTCGCCGACCGGCTCGAGGCGGAGGCGGCTGCGCTCAAGGAGCGATTCAACCGCGACTTCTGGGTGGAAGAGGGCGAGTACTACGCGCTGGGCATCGATCCCGACGGCGGGCAGTACGACGTGCTGACGTCGAACATCGGGCACCTCCTGTGGAGCGGGATCGTCGACGCGGCGCGGGCCCCGAAGATCGCCGAGCATCTCGTGGGGCCGCGGCTGTACTCCGGCTGGGGGGTGCGGACGATGGCCGTGGGCGAGGCCCGCTACAACCCGATCGGCTATCACGTGGGCACCATCTGGCCCTTCGACAACTCGTTCATCGCGTGGGGCCTGCGGCGGTACGGCTTCGTGGAGGAGTCAGCGATGGTGGCGGACGGGATGATCGACGCCGCCGAGTTCTTCCAGGGCCGGCTGCCGGAGGCGTTCGGCGGTTACGACCGCGAGCTGACCAAATACCCGGTGCAGTACCCGACGGCATGCAGCCCGCAGGCCTGGTCGACCGGCACCCCGATGCTGTTACTGCGCACGATGCTCGGTCTGGAGCCGCACGAGGGTCACCTTGCGGTCGAGCCGGCGTTGCCGGAGGACATGGGGCGCATCGAGCTGCTCGACATTCCCGGCCGGTGGGGGCGGGTCGACGCGTTCGCCCGCGGCCGGATCGAGGTCCGGAAGAAGGTGTTCTCGACCGCCGAGCTCACCTGATGCGCCGACTCCCGCCCGGGCTCTGCTGGCCGACATGGATCAACGAAGGGAGGTGCGCATGGCCGGTAGGGAAGCCGAGTTCTTTGACCAGATCGGCCGGCTGGGACATACCCCCTGGCTGGCCAAGATCGACGGCAGCATCCGGTTCGACGTTACGGAGCACCAGGACATCCGGCACTGGCTGCTGACCATCCGTGCGGGCTTCGTCGCGGTGACCCGGGAGTACCGGCCGGCCGACACCGTCGTAGAGTCCGATAGCGACACCCTCGACCGCCTGCTCGCCGGCCGCCTTCGGCTGCTACCCGCCTGGTTGCGTAACGAGATCGCCGTCGAGGGCCGGCCGATGTTGGTGCTCGTACTCGAACGGCTCGTGCCCCGTTCCCCGCAACTCGACCGGCCGTTGCGTGGCGTCGCCGGGCGTGCGCAGTGACGGTCATGGGCAAGCACCTGGTCCCGATCCTCGACGGCAACACGTTCGTGGTGTCCGATCGTCGCGGGGATGTCGAACCGGCGCCGAGAACGCCCACCGGGTTCTTCTCGTTTGACACCCGCTTCCTCTCGGTGTGGCGCCTCAGCCTCAATGGGGAGCGGCTCAACGCGCTGGCCGCGGATTCGCCGGAGTACTTCGAAGCCCGGTTCTTCCTCGTGCCCGGCGCGCCGACCCATTACGTGGACGCCAAGACAACCCTGATGCGCAAACGGACGATTGGACAAGGGGGCTTCCATGAGGTCCTCACCGTCATCAATCACGATGACCGCCCCGTCGACTATCAGGTTCGGCTGGACGCCGGTGCGGACTTCAGAGACCTGGTTGAGATCAAGGACCGGTCGCCCAAGGTGGGGACGTACCGGAGCGTTGTCCGGGACGGAACGTTGATTCTGGACTACCAACGCGACAGGTACCACCGACAGGCCCTCATCTCGGTCGACCGGCCGGCGCAGATCGACGAGCGCGGCCTGGCCTTCTCCTTCCGCCTCGCCCCGAACACCCGCTGGACCGGGACCGTTCGGGTGCGGGCGGTGGTCGTCGGCGCCCGGGGTGGCGATCTCCGCGAAACGCTGGAGGCGCGCCGGCCACGGGACAAACAGACGCTGAAACAGGATCTGGCCGAGTGGCTCGATCGGGCACCGGAGCTCCGCAGTGACTGGCGACCGTTGCTGCGGATGTACCGCCGAAGCCTGATTGACCTCGCGGCCCTCCGGTATTCAACGCTGGCGTTCCCGGACCATCCGATCCCAGCTGCCGGCCTGCCCTGGTTCATGGGCATCTTCGGCCGAGAGGCGATGCTAAGCAGTCTCCAGGCGCTGCCGTTCGTCCCGGAACTCGCGGCCGCGACGCTGCGGTTGCTCGCCATCAACCAGGGCAGCCGCGTCGATGACTTTCGAGACGAAGAGCCCGGCAAGATACTGCTTGAGTTCCGGTACGGCGAGACCGCCGCGTTCGAGGAGCGTCCAAACTCGCCGTACTTCGGGGCCGCTGATTCGACCCTGCTCTTCCTGATCCTGCTCGACGAGTACGAGCGCTGGTCCGGCGACGTCGATCTGGTACGGGAACTCGAACCGGAGGCGCGGGCCGCCATCACGTGGATGAGTGACTACGCCGACCTGATGGGCGACGGGTACGTCTGGTACCAGAGCCGTAACCCCCGGCACGGCCTGCCGAACCAGTGCTGGAAGACTTCCCCGGACGCGATCTCGTACCGGGACGGCCGACTGCCGGGACTGCCGCGGGCGACGTGTGAGTTGCAGGGCTACGCCTACGACGCGAAGTTGCGCAGCGCCCGGCTGGCCCGGCTGGTGTGGAACGACGCCGCGTTTGCCGATCGGCTGGAGCGGGAGGCGGCCGAGCTGAAGGACCGGTTCAACCGCGATTTCTGGATCGAGGAGGGCGGCTACTACGCGCTGGCCCTGGATGGCGACCACGGCAAGGTCGACGCGTTGTCGTCGAACATCGGTCACCTGTTGTGGAGCGGCATCGTTGAGGAGTCCCGCGCCCGGGCGGTGGCCGACCATCTCCTCGGTCCGCAACTGTTTTCCGGCTGGGGCGTGCGGACGCTGAGTGACCGGGAGCGGCGGTACAACCCGGTCGGCTATCACGTCGGCACGGTGTGGCCGTCCGACAACGCGTTCATCGTCTGGGGGCTGCGCCGGTACGGCTTCAATAGGGAAGCGGCCCGTGTCGCCACCACCATTGTCGAGGCGGCGCAGTACTTCGACGGCCGGCTACCGGAGGCGTTCGGCGGCTACGACCGGGCGCAAACCAAGTATCCCGTGCCGTACCCGACCGCGTGCACCCCGCACGTCTGCTCCACCGGAGCCTCACTCCTGATGCTGCGCGCCTTGCTGGGCCTCGAGCCGTACAACGACGTCCTTGTGGTCGACCCCGCGGTACCGGTCGAGATGGGCCGGATCGAATTGGTTGGGATTCCCGGTCGATGGGGCCGGCGCGATGCCTTCGCCCGGGGACGGGAGCCCGTCGACTGAAGCCCCGACGTCTCGTCGATCGTCCTACGTCAGGCGCAACGTCAGGTAGCGCACCCGGTGACCGTCCCGGTCGAGTTCGAGCTCCGCGACCACGTTGCTCGTGAAGCCCGCCTCGCTGGTCAACCTTTGTAGGTAGCCGAGGTCGCCGGAGGTGCCGAAGAAGATGAGCATCCGCCCGCCGGCCGTCAGGTGCTGCCGGGCGTCGCGGAAGAACCGCGTCATCGCGCCGTAGTTCTCGTCCGTGCTGGCCATCTCGAACAGGTCGCGCGGGGCGAACCAGCGGAACGGTGGATCGAACACGATCACGTCGTAGGTGTCGTGGACGGCGCCGAAGACGTCGCTGAGGCGTACCTCGACCCGTTCGGCCAGACCGTTGCGGTCGGCGTTGCGCCGGGCGGCGGCAACGGCCTCGGGGTTGATGTCGACCGCGAGGACCGACGCGCCCCGCGCCGCGGCGAGCAGGGCGTTGACGCCGCTGCCGGTGCCCATGTCGAGGACCCGGTCACCGGGCCGGACCTCGGCGAGGACGGCTTCGCCCAGCAGGTGGGACACCCGGGTGATCGGCATCACCTGCGGCGGCACGATAAGCGTCAGGCCGAGGTAGTCGAAGGTCTGATCCGTGCCGGCGGACTGTGCGCGGGCCTCCTCGTACGCTCGCTCGTGCCAGGTGCGGATGCGTTCGGCCTCCTCCGCCGAGACCGTGGGAACGTAGCTCATGGCGGCACGCTACTGCGGCCGCCGGCCGGACCCCACGGCATTTCCCTGGGCGGTGGAGTCCGGCCGGCCGCGCGCCGCCTGGTGCGGGTCCGGACGTCGGCCTCGATCGCTACGAGGTCTGGTCTGCCCGCGCCGGCGCGCTCGGTCGGGTCGCCTGGGTCCGCCACAGCGCCAGCGCCAGCCAGACCATGCCCACGGCGACCAGAACGCCGTGGGCGATCCGGACGGCCGGCGGCGTGAAGAACTGCGGGATGAAGAGCGCGAAGCCGAGCGCGAACGGTATGCCGCTGTAGCGCGGCAGAACTCCCGAGCGCCAGATCGCCGCGGCGGCCAGCACCGTGCCGACGCCCAGCGCCAGCAGGCCGAGGAGGAAGGTGGTGGCGGCGACCGGGCCGAACCGTACGGCCTCCACGACGGCCAGCAGGTCGATGGGCTTGTCGGCGGCCGCCTCGGTGGCGATCCCGTGCAGCCCGAAGTCCTCGGCGCCGTAGTAGGGCAGGGTCAGGCCGGCGCCGATCCAGGCGGTGACGACCGCGGCGAACGCAAGCCGGTCGGCCCCGGACTGACAGATCACCGCGCGCAGGGCCAGCAATCCGAGCGGCAGCAGAATGAAGCCGATCATGGCGAAAAGGTGGGAGGCCACCCACGCGCCGGAGGCCATCGCCGCCGTCGCTCCCTCTACTGTGGACTCATCGGTCCAGGGGCGGATCGCCGGATACAGAAGGAAGAGGACGGCTGCCGTGGCGAGAGCCAGCGCGCCGAGTCGGATTCGGGTCCGGTTCATGTCTTCTCCAGAGAGTTTCAGGTGCGGGGGCGGTTCGGCAGGGTGTCGAGGAACATCCGGATCAGCCGGTCGTACGTCTCGTCGACGTTCTCCGACAGGCCGAACCCGCCCGACGCTTCGATCGAGGCGAAGCCGTGGACGGCCGCGCGCAGGCAACGGACTACGTGGATAGCGTCGGCCTCGTCGAGGTCGTAGCTGCGAAGCACGGCGACAACGACGTCGAGTAACCGGGCCCCGACCGTGCTGAGGGCTGGGTCATGCAACGGATCGGGCGGCACCGCGGCGTACCGCTGCGGGTGTTCCAGGACGTACGCGCGGTAGCTGCGCATCAGCGCGATCACGGCGTCGTCGCCGCTGCGCCCTATCACGGCGGTCCTCAACCGCTCGGTCAGGTCCGCGAGCAGCCGGGCCGCGACCCGGCTGCGCAGCTCGCCGAGGCTGTCGACGTGCTTGTAGAGCGAAGGGGCGGCCACCCCGGCCCGTTCGGCGACCGCCGCCAGGGTCAGCCCGTCCAGCCCACGTTCGTCGAGTACGTCGATGGCGGCGGTCACGACGGCCTCAGGGGACAGGCCGGTCCTAGGCACGCCACCACCCGCGTCGCGGCTGCCGCAGTGGGCCAGCTTGGCTACTATCCATAGCCGCAAAGCTATCTCAATTAGCCGAACGCGTCAAGGACGACGGTGCGGCGTCGGCGTGCTCGCGGCGCTGGACCTGCCTCGCCCCGGCCAGTGGTGACCTACTGCGGCGCATGGTGCACCGATCCCGCCCAGCCGGTTCGCGTACCCTTCCCGGCATGGACCTCGATGATCTTCCGCGGGCGGAGTTCGCGTTCCCCGGGCCGCTGCGGGATCAGCTGGTGGCCGCGATCCTGTCCGGCGCGAAGACCTCGACCTCTAGCCTCGTACTCGGATACGAGCGCGCGAACGAGCCGCTGCCCGAGGTCGGCCAGCGATTGGCCGTGGTGGACTCCGCGGACCGGCGGGTCGCGGTGATCGAGCTGACCGAGGTGCGGATGGTCCGGCTCGCCGATGTCGACCTGCAACATGCCCTCGACGAGGGCGAGGGAGATGAGTCGGTAGCGCAGTGGCGGGCCGGGCACGAGACGTTCTGGCACAGCGCGGAAGTGCGCGCGGAGCTCGGCGATGGCAGCTTCACCGTCGACGACGACACCCTGGTGCTGGCCCAGCGCTTCCGGCTGGTGCACACCGTCTGAGCAGCCCCGCTCGCGGCCTTCGGCCTCGCCTCACCGACATCCGCGGGACACCCGTGGCCCCGCCGTTCCCCGGGCCGCCGCGGCCGGTTGCCATCCCGAACCTAAGCAACATCAGGGCTCGGGGCGGCTACGGGCAGCCCGTGGGGGCGCCGGCGGGCAGGTCGGCGTACGGCTGGTCACGGGGTGACCCGGTTGGTCCGGCCCATATCGAAGATCAGCCGCGGCGAGCGTTTCCGCTGGTAAACCTTGGCGCGCCCGGTAGGACTCGAACCTACGACCTTGGGATTAGAAGTCCCCTGCTCTATCCACTGAGCTACGGGCGCGGGACGCGCCGAAAGATTACCGCCCGGCCCGGTGCTTCGCCTGTGGGCGTGACGTTCCGGGACGAACGTACTAGGTTCTCATGCGTGCAGGTGACGAGCACCCGCTTTCTGCCGCTGTTGGTGTCGATCCGCGACGGCCAGATCAGCGACCAGCACGTGCTCGACGAGTTCAACGACGGCATCGCGGTGGCGTACGCCGTTGGACCCCCGTACGGGCAGCGCCTCGTGACCTGGGAGGACCTGAATCGGATGAACGTCGCTCGGCGGAATCTTCGCCGGGCCGCGCTACACAACCTGGACTTGGCCCTCGGTGGCCTGCGCGTGCATGGCCAGCCGCCGGCGTTGATGCTCTCGTTCGACGGTTTTGAGTCGAGCGTGTTGCTGGTCGACGACTTCTGGGACGACCTTCAGCGGTCGGTGCCGGGCGAACTGGTCGTGGGGGTGCCGGCGCGCGATGTGGTGATCTTCACCGGCTCGGATTCGCGTCCCGGCCTCGAGCGGGCCCGGCGCGCGGTCGACCGGGTGTTCTTCGCGGGCGATCAGCATCTGCTCAGCCGCGATCTGCTGGTGTGGCGCGGCGGCTGGATGACGTTCGACCCGGCCGCTCCGAACCCGCCGGCGCCGCCTCCGGTCCGGCAGCCGCCAGTCCCGCGGCAGCGGCAACCGTGGGAGGAGCCGCCGCCCCATCAGGGACCGCCGTGGGTGGCGCCGCGGTCACCCCATCAGGAACCGCCGTGGGCGGAGCCACCGCCGCACCAGCCGGGCTGGTCAGAGGAGCCGGGTCCGCCGTGGCCGGACCATTCGCCGGTACGCCGTCCGCCGGCACCGCCGGGCGGTCGCCGTCCATCGGCTGGGCCGGCACCGGGTGAGCGCTGGCCGGAGGAGCCGCCGGCGGACGAGTGGGGGCACCGGGCGGCGCGACGAACGCGTCGACCCAGCGGGCCACCTCGCTGAATACCTGCTCGCGTACGTGGGGAGCCGACAGCGTCAGGTCGTGCATGCCTCCGTCGAAGCGGGCCACGGTAACGTGGCGGCCGAGGCCAGGTGCCCACCGCGCGATGTGTTCGACGTCGAGCACGGCGTCGGCCAGCATCACCGAGTCGTGCCACCGGGCTTTGCGCACACTGCGGGTGGAGCAGGCCACCAGCACGGGGGCAGATATGTCCAGCCCGGCCCGAAGCTGCTCCTGCGCCCGCCGGATGGCGGAGAGCCAGCCCACCCGCACCGGAAAGCCAGTGAGCGGCTTCCACGCGAGGTCGTAGGCCCACTCGCCGCGGTGCTCGGCGTGCAGGCTCTCCCCGTACGCGGTCGACACGCCAAGCCGGATCGTCCGGTACGGCGTGCGCCGGCCCAGCCAGCAGGCCGCGGCCGAGACCGGCCGGCGCAGCAACCAGCCGGCGTTGAGATCGAAGAACGGGCTGTTGAGGAAGAGCCCGTCGACCACACCGGCGTCCCGCCGGGCATGGGCCCATAACGACGTGATGAGGCCACCGGTGGAGTGCCCGCTGACCACCAGCGTGTCGTGACCGTCGACGTCGCGGATGAGGTCGGCGGCCGCGTCGAGTTCCGGGAAGTAGTCGCTGATATCGCGGCAGAAGTTCGGCGTCTGGTGGGGCAGTAGGCTGCGGCCGTACTTGTGGAGATCGATGGCGTAGAAGTCCCAACCGCGTTCGACGAAGAAGTCGGCCAGGTGTGTCTGGAAGAAGTAGTCGACGAATCCGTGTACGTACAGCACCGCGCGACGGGTCGGCTGCGGGCAGCGGCGGCGAACGAGCGTGGCCACGAGCGAGCCTTCGTCATCGTGGCCCAGGTCGATCGTCCGCCGCTCGTACGGCAATCCAAGCAGGTCCGGTTCCACGAGGGTGACGCTACCGTCGCGGCACCCCGCTGGTCAGTTCAGGCCCGCTGGTAGCAGGTTCGGCCATGATCAGGAAGTTTTCCCCAGGCCTCGAAGATGTCCACAGGCAGCCGGGCACGTTCTGGCGGAACGCCGCCGACCGGCCCACGCTGTGCGGCGAGTCGACTCGGACGCAACCGTCGAGATGCCGTGGAGAATTCGATGTTCGATACCTATGTGACGATCGTGGGCAACGTACTGACCGCCCCGGAGTGGCGGCGTACGTCCCAGAGCAACACGCTGGTGGCCAATTTCAAGGTCGCGTCGACGGCCCGCCGCCTCGACCGCGACAGCAAGCGCTGGGTCGACGGCAACAGCCTGCGGGTGCGGGTGAACTGCTGGCGGCGGCTCGCCGAGGGCGTCGCGGCGTCGGTGATGGTCGGCGATCCGGTCGTGGTGGTGGGCCGGATGTACACCCGCGACTGGGTCGACGGGGACGGTAACCACCGGGCCGTCTATGAGTTGGAGGCGGTCGCCGTCGGGCACGACCTGTCGCGCGGCCGGGGGAGGTTCCTCCGCAACCGGCCGGCCGTGGCCACCAGCAGCGTGGAGGACGCGGAGTCGGAGGTCCGGGTGCAGGGCGAGGAGACCGAGGCGGTTCCCGATTCGGAGGCTCCGGTGGTGCCCGGCGACCAGCCGTTCGACGACGAGGACGATCCGGACTTCGCCGCCGTACCGGTGTCGCCGGCCACCGGCGACGACCCGCTACGGGCGCTGCGAGGCGGTGGGATCGCGGCGACGACCGAACGACCGGCGCCGGCGGCCGAGGAGCGGGTGCCCGCCGATCGGCCGGATCCGGCCGCCGAGCGCAGCCCGGGCGAGCGCATCGACCAGGGCGAGCAGGCGGTCGAACCGACAGGAGAGGG
>DASVMV010000202.1:0-17521 GCA_036384155.1 Micromonosporaceae bacterium | reverse complement strand
GGACGGCGTCGTGGTGGGGCGCGGCTGCCTGGGCCGACCCTGGCTCTTCGCCGACCTGGCCGCGGCGTTCGACGGCCGGCCGGAGCGCCGGCTGCCGACCCTGGGCGAGGTGGCGGTCACCATGCGCCGGCACGCCGAGCTACTGGTCGACTGGTACGCCAACGGCGAGCCCGCGCCGAGGGCTGAGCGGGACGGCTGCACCGACTTCCGCAAGCACGTTGCCTGGTACCTCAAAGGGTTCCCGGTCGGCTCCGAACTGCGGCGGTCCCTCGCCATGATCAGCAGCCTCCCGGAACTGGACGACCTGCTCGGCAAGCTCGACGCCGACGAGCCGTTCCCGCTGGCCGCGCTCGGACAGCCGCGCGGCCGGACCAACTCGCCCGGCAAGGTCTACCTTCCTGATGGCTGGCTAGCGGATCGCGACGCCGACGCGGTTCCGGTGGGCGCCGAACTCGACGACTCCGGCGGTTGACCAGGCATCCTCGCAGGGTGCTCGGCACCGAGACCAAGGTGGCAACGATCAACGAAGCGCTGCGGTCATTTGCGATCCGGAAACAGGCAAAGGAGATCGTGGCCGCGCTCGACAGCGTGGAAATGGACTTCGACGAGTCCGCCGCGAGCTGGGGCTATGGCGGCGGCCGCGACCTTTCCCGCCTCGCTGAGGACGCTCGCGGCTCTGCGGCCGCGTGATGGCCGACGACGTGTACCTGGCCGACACGTCGGTCTATGTGCTTCAGGCCCACCACCCTGCGGTGCGCCACCGGTTCGAGTCACTCCTCGCCGCCGGTCGGCTTGCCGTATGCCAGACGGTGGCACTTGAGTGCCTCAGCAACGCCCCTGATCCGCGGGGGTACGAGATCCTCTGGGGCGCACTGCACGGGCAGCGGTGGATCGACGTGACAAAGCAGGCGATGAGCCGCGCACTGGACGTCCACCGTGCCCTTGCCGCCACCAGCCAGCATCGACAGTTCCGGCTGCCGGACCTCATCATCGCCGCCACCGCCGAGTTGCACGGGGCGACGGTCCTGCACTACGACGCCGACTACGACCGCGTCGCCGCGGTCACCGGCCAACCGATGGAATGGGTAGCTCCGCGGGGTTCGCTGTAGCGGCCGCTCCGGGTCGCCGGGGCGACGGTACGACGGCCGGCCAGGGCACCTCCGGCGAACGGTGGAAGGCGATACCGGCGGCCGTCCACCGCGGCGCCTGCGCGGCCAGCCGGTGCCGGAACGCATTCCAGTCGTACGCCGAAGCGGGCGACCAGCCCAGCTCGGCGATCGCGGGCAGCCGGGGAAACATCATGTACTCGGCGTCGCCGACGCTCGTAATCGTCTCGGTCCACAGGGGAGCCTCGAGGCCGAGCACCGCCTCCTCGGGTACGTCGACCAGGTAGGAGCCGGGGTCCCAGTCGTACGCCGATTGGACGTCGACGAAGCCGGCCCAGTCCTTGCCCAGCCGGGTCTCGGCGGTGTACTTCATGTCGAGATAGGCGCGGTCGCCCGGGGACAGGATCACCCGCGCTCCCCGACGGACCGCGTCGGCCACCACCGCATCCAGCGGTGTCGTCCCCCAGTACTGCAGCACCCGCCCGGGCGCGTGGACCGTGGACGCGAACTGGTGCCACGCCACGATCGTCTTGCCGGTCCGGGCCACCAGCCGCTGCACCCGGTCGACGAACGCCGCATAGTCCGCCGCCGGCACGGTGAACGCCTCGTCGCCACCGACGTGCAGGTAGGGCCCGGGAGTCAGGGCGGCGACCTCACTCAGCACGTCGTCGACGAAGGCGTACGTCAGCTCGCTGGCCGTGTCGACGGCGCTGAACCCGACGTCGGTGCCGTCGTACGGCGGCGGTGCGACGCCGTCGCGGCTGAGTTCCCCGTACGCCGTAAGCGCGGCGTGCGTGTGGCCGGGCAGGTCGATCTCGGGCACCACGGTGATGTGGCGGGACGCGGCGTACTCGACGATGCGGGTGTAGTCGGCCTTGGTGTAGTAGCCGCCCGGGCCGCCGCCGACCTGGCTCGCGCCGCCGACCGACCCGAGCCGCGGCCACGAGTCGATGGCGATCCGCCAGCCCTGGTCGTCGGTGAGGTGCAGGTGCAGGTGGTTGAGCTTGTAGCGGGCGATGTGGTCGACGACGCGCAGCACCTCGTCGACCGGAAAGAAGTGCCGGGCGACATCCAGCATGGCGCCGCGGTAGGCGAACCGCGGCGCGTCGGCGATCCGGCCGCCGGCCACCACCCAGGGGCCGGGCTGCGGGGTCTGGTGCTCGATCGCCGGCGGCAGGAGTTGCCGCAGGGTCTGTACGCCGTAGAACAGTCCCGCCGCGGCGGGAGCGGTGATCGTGAGGCGATCGGCGGTCGAGTCGAGTCGGTAGCTTTCCCGGCCGGCTCCGGCATCGGGGTCGAGGAGCAGCGCGATGCCGCCCGCCGCACCAGCGGCATCCACGGACGCCACCGGCAGTTGGTAGCCGGTGCCCGGACGCAGCAACTGGGCAAGGTATTCGGCGACAGCGACGGCGGCGGGGTCCGCCGTGACCCGGATGACGACGTCAGCGGCCAGGGTGAAGCTTTCCACCGCGTCGCCCATGGCGCTCACTGGCGCGGGTACGACGGTGGCGCCAAGCTGTGGGGGTGGCGGGGTCTCGGCGGTGGAGGGGAGGGGAGCGGTGGATGGCAAAGGGAAACTCCCGGGGAAAGTGTAAATTCGGGTAGTTCTGGCAAAAGGTACGGCTGGAAAGGCGTGATCGTCAAGGATCTGAGGCGGGATCCTGCGCGATTCTGCGCACACCGGCCGGCTTCGCTGCGCATCCGAACGCGCCATGTTGGGATGGCTGTGCAGATTGTCACCGAAGGGCACCAGGCCATCCCAAGTTCGCTTAACCTTCGCCCACCGATGGCCGCTGCTGCCCCGGTACAAATCAGCGGACCTAGGGTAAGAAAATCGGCTAAACCTTCGGTAAGTGGCGGACCGGCGCGGGCGGGAGACTCTGGTGGCATCGCAACAGACGGCGGAACACAAATACGTATACGACTTCTCCGAGGGCAACAAGGAGCTCAAGGACCTCTTGGGAGGTAAGGGAGCCAATCTGGCCGAGATGACCAATCTGGGCCTGCCCGTACCGCCCGGGTTCACCATCACCACCGAGGCCTGCAAGGTCTACCTCAACACCGGCACCGAACCCGCCGAGTTGGCCGCGCAGATCAACCGCCACCTGGCCGCACTCGAAGAGGCCATGGGTAAGCGGCTCGGCCAGCCCGACGACCCGCTGCTGGTATCCGTACGCTCCGGCGCCAAGTTCTCCATGCCCGGCATGATGGAGACGGTCCTCAACGTCGGCCTCAACGACGACAGCGTGGTCGGGCTCGCCGCGCAGGCCGGGGGGAACGAGCGCTTTGCGTGGGACTCCTACCGTCGACTGATCCAGATGTTCGGCAAGACCGTCTGTGGCGTGCCCGCCGAAGAGTTCGACCACGCCCTCGACGGCGCCAAGGAGGCCAAGGGCACCACCAACGACCTCGATCTCGATGCGACCGACCTGCGGGTCCTCGTCGACGCGTACAAGACGATCTTCATCAAGCACACCGGGCGGGAGTTTCCGCAGAACCCACGCGAGCAGCTCGACCTGGCCATCCGCGCCGTCTTCGACTCGTGGAACGCCGAGCGCGCCATCCTCTACCGCCGGCAGGAGCGCATCCCGGCCGACCTCGGCACCGCGGTGAATGTCGTGGCAATGGTGTTCGGCAACCTCGGACCGGACTCGGGCACCGGCGTCGCCTTCACCCGCGACCCGGGCAGCGGCAACCAGGGCATCTACGGCGACTACCTGGCCAACGCGCAGGGTGAGGACGTGGTGGCCGGCATCCGCAACACCGTGCCGCTGCAGGAACTCGAGAAGCTCGACAAGAACTCGTACGACGAGCTGCTCGGCTACATGGCCCGCCTCGAGGAGCACTACAAGGACCTGTGCGACATCGAGTTCACGATCGAACGCGGCAAGCTGTGGATGCTGCAGACCCGGGTGGGCAAGCGGACGGCCGCAGCCGCGTTCATCATCGCCGGCCAGCTCGTCGATGAGGGCCTGATCGACGTGAACGAGGCGCTGCAGCGGGCGACCGGCGCCCAGCTCGCCCAGCTCATGTTCCCGCGCTTCCGGCTGGACCACGACATCAAGCCGGTGGCCAACGGGATCGGTGCCTCTCCCGGCGCGGCCTCCGGCGAGGCCGTCTTCGACTCGGTTCGGGCGGCGGAATTGGCTGCCCAGGGCAAGCAGGTCATCCTGGTGCGCCGGGAGACCAACCCGGATGACCTGCCCGGCATGATCGCCGCCCAGGGCATTCTCACCTCGCGCGGCGGCAAGACCAGCCATGCCGCCGTCGTCGCCCGCGGCATGGGCAAGACCTGCGTCTGCGGCGCCGACGCGCTCGACGTGGACGTCCGCGAGGGCCGGTTCACGGTGGGCGAGCACACGGTGCGCGAAGGCGACGTCATCTCGATCGACGGCGACAGCGGCAAGATCTACCTTGGCGAGGTGCCGGTCTCCCCGTCCGAGGTGGTGCGGTACTTCGAAGGCAGCCTCGATGCCGAGGAGAGCAAGGACCCGCTGGTGGCCGCCGTACATCGGATCATGGGGTGCGCCGACGAGGCGCGGCGGATGCGGGTGCGGGCCAACGCCGACACCGGGGAGGACGCCGCCCGGGCCCGGCGGTTCGGCGCCGAGGGCATCGGCCTGTGTCGGACCGAGCACATGTTCCTGGGCGACCGGCGCGAACTGGTCGAGCGGCTCATCCTCGCCGACACCGATGAGGAGCGGGAGGCCGCGCTGTCTGCCCTGCTGCCACTGCAGCGGGCCGACTTCATCGACATCTTCCGCGAGATGGACGGCCTGCCGGTGACCGTACGGCTGATCGACCCGCCGCTGCACGAGTTCCTGCCCCCGCTCGAGGAGTTGGCGGTCAAGGTCGCCGTGGCCAAGGAACGCGGCGAGGACACGGGCAAGGACGAGAAGCTGCTCACGGCGGTACGTCGGATGCACGAGCAGAACCCGATGCTGGGCCTGCGCGGAGTACGCCTCGGGCTGGTGATCCCCGGCCTGTTCGCCATGCAGGTGCGCGCGATCGTGGAAGCCGCCGCCGAGCGGGCCGACCAGGGCGGCCGGCCGATGCCGGAGATCATGGTGCCGCTGGTGGGCGCCGTGCAGGAACTGGAGGCCGTACGCGCCGAGGCCGAGAAGATCGTGGCCGAGGTGATCGGTGACCGGGACGTGAAGGTGCTGATCGGCACGATGATCGAGGTGCCGAGGGCCGCCATGACGGCCGGTCAGATCGCCGAGGCGGCCGAGTTCTTCTCGTTCGGCACCAACGACCTCACCCAGATGGGCTGGGGGTTTTCCCGCGACGACGTGGAGGGCGCCTTCTTCCACCAGTACCTGGAGCTGGGCATCTTCGGCGTCTCGCCGTTCGAGTCGCTGGACCGGGACGGCATCGGGCGGCTGGTGCAGATTGCGGTGGAGGAGGGCCGGCAGGCGCGGCCGGGGCTCAAGATCGGGGTGTGCGGAGAGCACGGCGGCGACCCCGACTCGGTGCACTTCTTCCACGAGGTGGGCCTCGACTACGTGTCCTGCTCCCCGTTCCGGGTGCCGGTCGCCCGGCTGGAGGCAGGGCGGGCTTCGGTGGTGGGCGCGGGCTCCGACAGCCGCTGACGCCCGGACGGTCCCCCTCGCCGCTGGCGAGGGGGACCTCACCGTCGTTCGTCCAGCCCCATCCCGGCCTGCCGCGCCCGGACGATGGCCTGCGCCCGGTCGGCCACCCGGAGCTTGGTGAAGATGTTCGACACGTGGTTGCGGACGGTCTTGTCGGAGAGGGTCAGCCGCCCGGCGATTTCCCGGTTGCCCAGGCCGGCGGCGACCAGGTCGAGGATCTCCCGCTCACGATCGGTGAGGGCGGGGAACGGACGGCCGGGCCGGTCGCCCCGGCGGCCGGCGGCCAGCACCCGCAGTACGCCGGCCGCGACGTCGGCGCCGAAGACGGCGTCACCGGCCGCTACCGCGCGGATCGCGCCCACGATCCGATCTCCGCCGGCGCCCTTGACCAGATACCCGCGGGCGCCGGCGCGCAGCGCGGCGACGACCGACTCGTCGTCGTCGAACATGGTCAGCACGAGCACGGCCACCTCGGGTGCCGTTGCGGCAAGCTGGCGGGTGGCCTCTACGCCGGTGACGCCGGGCATGTGCAGGTCCATCAGCACCACATCCGGGCGCAGGCGCACCGCCAGGTCGAGGACCTCCGCCCCGTCCTCGGCCCCGGCGACCACCTCGATGTCGGGGGCCTCGTCGAGCACGCCGGCAAGGCCGGCGCGGAAGATCGGATGGTCGTCAGCGATGAGAACCCGGATCACCGCGCCACCACCGGGAGAACCGCCTCCATGCGCGTCCCGTGTCCCTGCCGGAACGTGACCTGGCACCATCCGCCCAGTTCCTCGGCGCGTTCGCGCATGGAGGCAAGGCCGAGGCCGACCGCGCCCGGCCCTTCGCCGGTCCCATCGTCGTGGACGGTGATCCGCAGCCCGTCGCGATGGCTCACCCACACGCGACAGGTCCGCCCCCCGGAGTGGCGTACGGCGTTGGTCATCGCCTCGAGCGCGATCCGGTAGGCCGCCACCTCCACGGCGGCGGGCAGCGACGGCAGCGGCTCCGACTCATTCTCGACGAGCACCACCGGTGTTTCGGCGGACGCGTTGAGCACGTCGGCGTGCCGCCGCAACGCGTCGATCAGGCCACCCTGGTCGAGCGCGGGAGGGCGCAGGTCGGCGACGATCCGGCGGATCTCCTCGACGCAGGAGGCGCATTCGTCCCGCAGCCGGGCCAGCAGCGTCGCGGCGGCCAGGGCATCCTGCTCGACGCGCCGCGCTGCGGTCTCCAGGCCGAGCGTGATGCCGGCCAGCGCCGGCCCGACGCCGTCGTGCAGGTCGCGCCGGATCCGCAGGCGCTCCTCCTCGCGGGCCACGATGACCCGCTCGCGTGAGCGGCGCAGATCCCGGGTCACCTGGACGCCGTGCGCCGCGACGCCGGCCTGGCGCGCGAATGCTTCCAGCAAAAGGCGATCCTCAATGGACAGGGCTTGCTCGCCGCGGCGCGGCCCGACGACGAGCACACCGACCCGTTCCCCGGCGTACGCCAGCGGGAACTCGACGGTACCGGACGGCGCCGGGCCCGACGCGTACGCCGCTGTCTCCTCGTCCGCCAACCGCACCGCCGCGTACGGCAGGCGCAGGGTGGTGCGTACGGTGTCCACGATGGCCGGAAGCACCGCGTCGGCGTCGAGCGCCTGGGCGAGGCGGTCACCGAACGAGGCCAGCGCGGCCAGCGGGTCCGACCGGCGACCGTAGAGCAGTCGATCCACGGCCTGCTGCACCCGGTGCCGCGCTCCGGCGAGCAGCAGGGCGGTCACCGCGGCGACCAGCGCCGGTCCGACGCCCGCGTCGAGGCTCACACCGAGCGACACCGCCGCGAGCAGGTACGCCACCAGGGCCACGGCGGTCAGCACCGCGTACACCAGGGTGCGGGACAGCACCACCTCGATGTCGAAGAGTTGGTGACGGACAATGCCGATGGCGATTGCCGCCACGGCCAGCACATTCATGGCGAACGCGGCGGCGTCGGGCAACGAGAGGAGCCCGGAACTCAGCGCGAGCACAACGGCGGCGACGAACCACGCGTTCTGGCGCCGCTCGGTGGGGCCGACGTGTCGTAGGCGGAGAAGGATGCCCACGACCGCGACGACGCCCACGCCGATGGTCACGACGAACGCGACCATCGTGACCGCGAGCTGTGGCCCGTCTGGCAGCGGAAGGTCCAGCGGATTGCGGTAGGCCCCGCCGGTGGCGTCGCTGACCTCTGCGTCGACGGTGGCGAGACCGGCGACCGCCACCGCGCCGCTGACCCCCGCAACGGCGGCGGGCACCCGCCACCGCGACGACGGCAGACGACCGTTCGGAAACAACAGCGGCAGGGCGACCAGAAGCAGCAGAAACGCCGGCAGCCACAGCACCTCCATGGCGGCGGCGAGGGGTCCGCCCGGCACGGCACGCGGGCGGCTGTCCAACGCGTACGCCGTGTACTCAACGGCTGCCGTGCTGGTGGCCGCGCACAGGCCGACAGCGGCCAGCACCAGACCCAGCCGGTTGGTCGGGCGATGGTGCAGCACCAGGGCGCCCACCAGGCCGAAGGCGAACCCGACCAGCCAGCCGGTGGCGTGGTTTCCGGCGAGGAATGCCGAGATCCCGCGGTCCTCGTGCCAGGCGCCGACCAGGGTCGCCAGGGACAGCACGCTCGTGGCTCCCGCGACAGCGGCGGGAGCCACGAGCGGACGTCGCAGCGTCATGGTGTCCTCATTGTGCGGCGCCGCGCGGCCGGCGGACATAGGCCGTCAGCACTGCCCACGCCGCGACCGCGCTCCATGCGGCGTTGAGCAGGTGGCCGATCTGGGCCCGGCTGAGCAGCATGTCGACCACCACGAACGCGATGAGCAGGACCGCGGTCAGTCGCGGCAGCAACGGGGAACGCCACATCGCCACCGCCAACAGCAGCGACCCGATCAGCGCGCCGCCCAGGAACATCGCAAACAGCACCACGCCGGGCAGCCCGAAGTCTTTGCTGGCCAACACACCGGTTGCGCCCGGCACGTCGTTCTCGAGCACCCGCCAGTACGCCCCGAGCTCAAGCCCGAGCACCGCCGCCAGGCCGGTCAACGCCATGAGCATGCAGCCGCCGCCGATCCACGCCAGCCGCCGCGACGACTGCCGGGTCAACGCGACGAGCGCGGCGACGGATCCGATGAACATCGGTACGGACACCAGCCAGAGCGACATCATCACCCCGGTCGAGGTGGGGTGTGCCGCCCAGTAGGCGACCCGGGTGGCGGGGTCGTCCTCTTCGAGCTCCAACAACTGCGCCACCAACTGGGTGACACCGCAGGCGAGGAGAATCGCCGCAACGGCGTACCGGGACGGGCCGGCGAATACCGGTGCGGGGCGGGCCGGCGGTGCGGGCGACTCGACCGCTATCGACGATGACATCATGTCCTCCTCAGGTGGGGAATGCCTCATGGCGGGCAGCGTGCGCTGCGGTGCGTCCCGGTTTCCAGGGAGCGGCGTCCCGACCGGTGACCGGGACATGGATGGGAGCTGTTCGGTAGGCGACTGATCGGGGCCATGCCAGCTGCTACCGGACTATCGGTCAGTATGTGATGGTGCGTTCCGATGATCGGGTCGTCATACGGCGCGGTGAGTTGAGTGAGATTGACGCGGCGGTGTCGGTATGGGTGGCTGCCAACACTGCTCGAAACCTGCCCCACCACCCGCAACGACTACGGACCTGGGCGCATGGCGCCGGAGCCGCCCTGCACGTCGCCGATGTCGACAGGCAGGTGGTCGGGATGGCCCTGCGACTGGTGGGTCGCGCAGACGACGGAGCGGGAGGGCCGATTGCCGGGTTGTGCCACCTGACGGGGATCTGCGTAATACCCGAACGGCAGGGGCAGCACGTCGGGGGGCGACTGCTCGACGCAGTCCTCGCCGCCGCCCGGCACGACGGCTACGTCCGCGCCACACTGTGGACGCATCAAGACAATGGCTCTGCTCGTCTGCTCTTTGCGGCTCGCGGCTTCCTTCCCACCGGCCGCATCGCCCGGGACGATGCCGGAGAACCGATGGTGCACCTTGAGCGGGCACTTGAGGACGTGCCCGTCGCGAGCACGATCAAAAGGGCCTAATCAGAGGTCGCTGTTCCACGAGTCAGGCGTCGCGTACGCTCGCGGAGCCTGGCCCACCAGGCGTCGACATCGTCGACCGCGAAGGTGAATCGGCCAGCGGCCGGTGCGGGCTCCATCACGGAGACGGCGAACTGCGCGCCACCGGTCTGGACGTGGGCGTAGGTCGGGCGCCGGGCGGCCAGTGCCCTTCCGCGGCCAGCCCCGGGATCGATTCGTACCAGCGAACGGAACGGTCGAGGTCGCTGACGTTGACCCGGACATGGGTCGGGCGCGGTGTGTCCATCGGAACACCGTCAATGGAGTGGATGATGGGAACAACCGACCCGGGCGCGGGTCAGCCGGTCCGCTGGGCGGGTACAGACGAGACGGCGTAGCCCTCCAGGATGTCCGCCAGCCCCTTCGGGCGGCTGAGCGCGACGCAGTGGCCGGCCGCGATCTCGTCGGGCGTGATGCCCAGGCGCTCGGCCACCACCCGGCGTAGGAAGTCCGGCGGGAAGAAGCGATCCTCGGTGCACAGCACGAACTTCGTTGCCACGTTGGGCCACGCGTCGAGTGGCCACGGCGACCTCATGGACGCCGCCGACGGGTGCGCCCGCCCTCTGCTCATCGCCTCCTCGGCGAGTTGGCGCGGCACGTCGTGGTAGAAGCTGACATACGGGTCCGCGTTGTCGGCCTTGCCTCCATCCCGACCGGCCTGCTCCCGGACCGCCTCCTCGTAGCCGGTGTCGCGCCACCAGTCGTCCGGAGCCTCGCCTGGGGACGGGACCATCCCGGCCACCAGAACCAGCACATCGGCGGAGCGCCGATCGGCCACGAGGGCCGCGGTGAACGCGCCGAACGACTGACCCACGACGACCAGGTTCCTTCGGGAGCCGATCGCCTCATCCACGGCGTCCGCATAGTCGGTCAGCTCCAGGGAGTCGTCATCGCCTGGGAGATCGGGGGCTACAACATCGTGCCCCCGCGCGCGCAACTCGGCCGCCACCAGATGCCAGTACCAGCCGACGTCTCCCGCACCGTGAGTCAACACAAACGTGCTCATCGAACCCGCCCCTGAAGCTTCAGTCACGCTCTACTCGGTAGCGCAGATGGGTCGCCCATGGCGACTGCACGGCGCTCACCTGGCGCAGACCGATCGTCTTGTCGAACCCCTCGAACAGGCGCTTTCCGGCGCCGAGGATGACCGGTGCGATGGTCACGACGAGTTCATCCACATACCGGCCGGCCAGCGCCTGGCGTAACACGTCCGCGCCGCCCATGACGACGATCTGCTTGTCGCCCGCCGCTTCCCGCGCCCGGGTCATCGCCGCGTCCAGCGCGTCGACGAACGTGAACTGGTCCGACGACGACGGCGCTTCGTCGGGGCGATGCGTGACGATGAAGAAGGGGACGCCCCACGGGTTGCGACCGCCCCAGGCCTCGGCCGCGTCGTACGTGCCCCGGCCGCCGATGACGGCCCCGAGCCCTGCGTACATCTCGTCGAGCAGTTGCTTGTCGACGCCGGTCGTCTCGCCGGTCGGCTGCTTGTCGTAGCTCCACGGCCCGCCGAACACCCAGTAGTGCAGCCGTTCACCGCCCGTGCCGAGCCCGCGACCGGGCCCGTCGTCCGGACCGGCGATGTATCCGTCGACGGATGTCGTGATCTGCGCAATGACCTGGCCCATGAGTTCTCCCTTCCCCAACCTAACGACCGTTCCCGGCCCGGAAACTCATCGCAACCCCTCGGGGCTGCTGCGGCCACGTCAGCAATTGGCAACCGGTTCTGGCACTGCGACGATTCGCCGCATGGCTGAGCATGATCTGCACTGGCTACCGTCGCGGACCTGGCGGCCATGGCGGGCCCCTGCGCGTCGCACTGGTCGGCGCGTGGTGTGTCTGGGTGGTGCTGGCGTGGTGGTCGGCCCCGCGCCCAGCCGACGTGGAGCGGGCTCGAGCGGACATCGCCGCGGGCAAGGTAGCGGTGTACGAATGGGGCGAGTCGTGGGAGCGGCCAACCGTATCCTCCTGGGGTTCGATGCCTCTCCTGCGCTCGTCCGGCGACGATGGGGCAGTCTTCGTCTGGCGCAACCCCGATGGGCGTACCCGCTACGCCGTCGTGGGCGACGGCTACGCCCAGAGTGATCAGCTCTTCTTCGATGACGAGGACCACCGCAGTAGCCCGGCGGCGGAGGCTATCCGCGCCGCAGTACGGTCGTCCGTACTCGCCACCGGCGGGCCGAACGCCGGCGACCTGTTGTTCGCAGCTCCATATGTGGCGATGGTCATTGGCCTGGTCTGCCTGGCGATCCTGGCCGCAGGGCCGGCGCCGGTGATCGGCACCCGCTGGTACTGGTTCTGGATCGGGACCTTCGTGCCGTTCGGACTGGGAACGCTGGCCTGGCTGGTGCTGGAACGGCCGTGGTCGGGTCGGGCGGCGGCCCCATCGGAGCCGAGCGTGGAGAAGCGGAAACGCGGCTATGTCGGCTTCCTCGTCGCCGTCGGGGCGGCGATCGTCGTGGGTCTGCTCGCGGACCTAGTCCCTGGCGGGTTCGGCATAGGCTGATTCTTGGCATATGCGGCTCACCCGGACGACGAGGCCCAGGGGCTACCGCTCGGGTCGGCGGTATGGCAGCGTGCCGGCATGCCTGAGATCCAGATCGCGACGGATCGGGGACCGTTGCCGGCGTACCTGGCTAGCCCCGAGGGCGAGGGGCGGCGGCCCGGTGTCGTAGTGATCCACGATATCTTTGGATTGAGCCCGGAGACCCGCCGCCAGGCCGATTGGCTGGCCGGCGAGGGCTACCTCGCTGTAGCGCCGGACCTGTTCTCCTGGGGGCGGACGTTCACCTGCTTCCGCGCCGCGGTCCGGGCCCTGCTCGCGGGCACGGGCCGGCCGTTCGATGACATCGCGGCGGTCCGTGCGTGGCTGGTCGAGCAGCCGACCTGCACCGGCCGGGCCGGGGTGATCGGATTCTGTCTCGGCGGTCAGTTCGCCCTGCAGTTGGCCCCGACCGAGGGTTATGCCGCGTCCAGCGTCAACTACGGCGCGGTACCCAAGGACGCCGAGCGCCTTCTCGCCGGTGCGTGCCCGGTGATCGGCAGCTACGGCGGACGGGACCGGGCGCTGCGCTCCGCGCCGGCGCGCCTG
This sequence comes from Micromonosporaceae bacterium, assembly GCA_036384155.1. Lineage (GTDB taxonomy): Bacteria > Actinomycetota > Actinomycetes > Mycobacteriales > Micromonosporaceae > DASVMV01. The sequence goes on along the minus strand of DASVMV010000202.1, from coordinate 4,627 downwards.
GACCGGGCGTTGACCGTGAACGGTGTGGACCACGAGATCAGGGTCTATCCGGCTGCCGGGCACGGCTTCATGAACGACCACCGGCCGGCCGAGACGACGATCGTGCAGAAGGTGATCATGGCCGTGACGCCGGGCGGCGGTTATCACGAGCCGTCCACCCGGGACGCCCGCCGCCGTATCGTCGAGTTCTTCGACCGGCACCTCAGCGCGCCACGTGCGTGAGCCGTCGTCGAGTGGACGGGCCGGGTGCCCGGGGGGCATGGGTTCCGGTCCCGGCGATGATCGGCGTAACCTGTGCGTCGCCCGGCATTCCCGTCGCTTCAGGAGGTCCGCCGATGGGCAGCGTGTGGGAGAACCTGGTGGTCGACGCGGACGACCCAGGCCGCCTGGCCCGCTGGTGGGCCGAGGCGCTCGGCTACCAGATCACCTACGAGAAGCCCGATGAGGTGGAGATCCGCCGCACCCCGGACGAGCTGCCGGGGTTGATCTTCGCTTCAGTTCCCGAAGTCAAGAGCACGAAGAACCGCCTACACATCGACCTGCGCCCGGAAGACCAGGAGGCCGAGGTCGAACGCCTGGTCAACATGGGTGCCCGGCACGTTGATGTCGGCCAGTCCGGCGCCGTGTGGGTGGTGCTGGCCGATCCCGAGGGCAACGAGTTCTGCGTCCTGTCCGCGCGCCAATAGGGCGTACGGAACGGGCCGCGCAAGATCGTCGGCGCCCGGGCCGGCACCCGTTAGGCTCGCTCCGTGGCCGTGGACAGCGAGCGGGGTGAGCCCGATCCGGCGTCCGACGCCGAGCGCCGGGTAGCGGAGCCGGCCAAGGACACCGGCCACGGCCGCAGCCCGTACGAGCGGGACCGGGCCCGCGTCCTGCACTCGGCTGCCTTCCGCCGACTCGCCGCCAAGACCCAGGTGCACACGGTCGGCACCGACGACTTCCTGCGGACGCGGCTCACCCACTCGCTGGAGGTGGCCCAGGTCGCGCGCGAGATGGGCGCCCGGCTGGGCTGCGATCCCGACGTGGTCGACACCGCTGGGCTCGCCCACGACCTCGGTCACCCGCCGTTCGGGCACAACGGCGAGGACGCGCTCGACGCCGTGGCGGATGAGTGCGGCGGTTTCGAGGGCAATGCGCAGACGCTGCGCGTTCTCAGCCGGCTGGAGGCCAAGGTGATCGCCCCGGACGGCACCTCCGCGGGCCTCAACCTGACCCGGGCCTCGCTCGACGCCACCTGCAAGTACCCGTGGCCCCGGCGGCCCGGGGAGCGCAAGTTCGGCGGGTACGCCGACGACGCCGTGGCCTTCGCCTGGCTGCGCCGCGGCGCACCCGAGGACGGCCGGCGCTGCCTGGAGGCACAGGTCATGGACTGGGCCGACGACGTCGCCTATTCGGTCCACGACGTGGAGGACGGCATCCACGGCGGCTACATCAAGATGCGCCGGCTGGTGGACGACCCGGACGAGCGGGTCGCTCTGTGCATGGACGTCGCCGAAACCTACTCCACGGAATCGGCCCAGAATCTCGCCGCGGTCCTCGTCGCGCTCCTCGCCGATCCCGTGCTGGCGCCGCTGGGCAGCTACGACGGAAGCCACGGCGCGCAGGCGTCGCTCAAGCGGATGACGAGTGTCCTCACCGGACGGTTCGTCGCCGCGGCCGTCGCGGCCACCCAGGCGAAGTACGGCCCGGGGCCGCACCGGCGGTACGGCGCCGAACTCGTCGTACCACGGGAGATCCGCGCCCAGTGCGCGCTGCTGAAGGGAATCGCACTGCGGTACGTCATGCGCCGGCCGGGCGCCGAACCCCGGTACGAGCGCCAGCGCGAGCTGCTCACCGAGCTCGTGCACGGGCTGACCGTACGGGCACCGGAGCCGCTCGGCCCGATCTTCGCGCCGCTCTGGCGGGCCGCCCCCGACGACGCCGCCCGGCTGCGGGTGGTCGTCGACCAGGTCGCCTCGCTGACCGACCCGGCAGCCGTGGCGTGGCACAGCCGGCTCGGCCTGCACTGACGTACCGCGGGTCCTTGATCCGCGACCGGCGGGGGAGGAGGCTTTCGGTATGGCCGAGCCGACGTTCGTCATCATCGGGGCCTCGCTGGCGGGGGCAAAGGCGGCGGAGACGTTGCGGGCGGAGGGGTTCGCCGGCCGGGTCGTCCTGGTCGGTGAGGAGATCGAGCGCCCGTACGAGCGCCCCCCGCTGTCGAAGGGCTACCTGCTCGGCTCGGATCGGCGGGACAAGGCTTTCGTGCACGATGTCAGCTGGTACGCCGAGAACCGGGTCGAGCTCCTGCTGGGCCGCCGCGCCACCGCCCTGGACCCGGGTACACACACCGTCACGCTCGACGGGACCGAGCCGCTGGGGTACGACAAGCTCCTGCTGGCGACCGGCTCCCGGGTCCGCACCCTCGACGTGTCCGGCGCGGACCTGCGTGAGGTCCGCTATCTCCGGACGATCGAGCAGGCCGACGCGCTGCTCGCCGGGCTGCGTGCCGGCGGCTCGGTCGTGGTCGTCGGCGCCGGCTGGATCGGCCTGGAGGTCGCGGCGGCGGCGCGCGGCCACGGCTGCGCGGTCACCGTCGTGGAGGCTGACCGGCTGCCGCTGCGGCGGGTGGTGGGCGACGAGGTCGCCGCGGTGTTCCGCGACCTGCACCTGGCGCACGGGGTCGAGTTCCGGTTCGAGGCGGGCGTACGGGAGTTCGGCGACCTCGGGAACCGGCTGACCAGCGTGGTGCTGGACGACGACACCGAGTTGCCGGCGGACGTAGCGGTGATCGGGATCGGGATCCGGCCGGCCACCGAACTCGCCGAAACCGCCGGACTCGAGGTCGACGATGGGATCGTGACCAACGAGGCACTGCGGACCAGCGACCCCGACATCTACGCGTGTGGCGACGTGGCGTCGTCGTGGAATCCGCTCCTGCAGACCCGGGTGCGGGTGGAGCACTGGGCCAACGCGCTCAACGGCGGGCCGGCCGCGGCCCGGTCCATGCTGGGCCAGCCGGTGACGTACGACCGCCTGCCCTACTTCTTCTCCGACCAGTACGACCTCGGCATGGAGTACTCCGGCTTCGTCCGGCCGCACGGGTACCGGCGGGTCGTGTTCCGCGGCGACCCGCGCGTCGCGCACGGGCGACCGCCGGAGTTTCTCGCCTTCTGGCTCGATGCCGATGATCGCGTGCTGGCCGGGATGAACGCCAACGTCTGGGAGGTCACCGGCCCGATTCAGGGATTGATCCGGTCGGGTCGCCCGGTCGACCCGGCCCGCTTGGTCGACCCGACCGTGCCGCTGGACGATGTCATCGTGCGCTGATCCCTCTTCGGGATGGTTGACTGGCCGGCATGTTGCCATGGAAGAGTGAACTTGTCGGACGCCTCGACCAAGAGGTGATCGAGTCCGAACTGCTGCGGGGTAACCCGCTCGGAGATCCGCATCAGCGTCCACTGTGGGTCTACACCCCGCCGGGCTACGACGACGATCCCTCCGTCCGCTATCCGTCGGTCTACGTCATCCAGGGCTACACCGGCCACGTCGCCATGTGGGCCAATCGCACCGCGTACCGACAGCCGTTCATCGAGACGGCAGACGCGGTCTTCGCCTCGGGGCAGGCGCCGGGTTGCATCGTGGTGTACGTCGACGCATGGACGGCGTACGGGGGCTCGCAGTTCGTCGACTCGCCGGGCACCGGCCGGTACCACTCGTACCTCTGCGACGAAGTCGTTCCCTGGGTGGATGGCCGTTACCGCACGATCGCCGACCGCGAGTCCCGCGCCATCTCCGGCAAGTCGTCGGGTGGCTTCGGCGCCCTGATCACACCGATGCTGCGGCCCGACCTCTTCGGCGCCCTGGCCTCCCACGCCGGCGACTCGCTCTACGAGCTGTGCTACGTCCCGGAGTTCGGCAAGGCGGCCCGCTTCCTGCGGGAGTACGACCACGACATCCAGCGCTGGTGGGCCGACTTCCGGTCCCGCACGCCGTTCACCAAGGAGGCCGACCACACGCTGCTGATCCTGCTCGGCTGCACCGCATGCTTCTCGGCCCGCGACGACGGCACGCCGGAGCTGCCCTTCGATCCGCGCAGCGGACAACTCCGCCCGGAGGTGTGGCAGCGCTGGCTGGACTGGGACCCGGTACGGATGGTCGACCGGTACGTCGATGCCGTGCGGTCGCTGCGGGCCGTGTGGCTCGACGCGGGCAAGCGGGACGAGTGGTTTCTCGACCTCGGCGCGGAGGCGTTCCGGGCGCAACTCGAGAGGATCGGCGTACCCGCCGAGCGGGTGCACTTCGAGCTGTTCGACGCCACCCACATGGCCATTGACTACCGGTATCCGGTGGCGCTGTCCTGGCTCGCCCACCGTCTCAAGCGGACCTGATCCCGGCGGGCGCCTCGATCGCCCCTTGACGAAAGATGTAGTACACCTGCTACCTTCTAACCAGGATGTACTGCGGTCAGGGGGATGGCTATGACGGTAGTGCGGGCGGTGGAATTGTCGGAGGCGGCGGTCGGACCACCCGACGGCGAGGTCGTGCTCGACGTACGCGACCTGCGGATGCGGTACGGGAGCACGGACGTCCTGCACGGCGTGACGTTCGCCGCCCGGCGGGGTGAGGTCATCGCCCTGCTGGGGCC